>NZ_JBFRSN010000338.1:0-11651 GCF_041473595.1 Vibrio sp. 10N.222.46.A1 | reverse complement strand
TCTCAGCATAGAGTTAAGAGTCACAACCATCTTTCGAACACACGCGATTATTGCGACTTTCTTAGGCTTTCCGGCAGCTACAAGTCGAGCATAAGTTGCTTTGAATACGGGGTTACATTGCATGGCTGACATCATTGCCATATATAACACTGTGCGTACTTGCGCTCGACCGCCTTGGATCACGCGCTTACCTTTGTAGCGCCCACTTTCGCGTGTTATTGGAGCGACACCAATTAGTGATGCCGCTTGTTTATTTGTGATGTAGCCAAGTTCTGGTACGTTGCTAATTATTGATGCAGCGGCAATGTTTCCTATTCCAGGGACGCTCTGCAATATTGTGTTTTTAGCCTGATATTCAGGGCTATCTTCAATGAGTTTAACGAGCTTTTCTTCTAACTTGGTGATTTGATTTTTTATCGTGGTTAGCATCGGTTTGATAGTCGGATGGAGAGAAGCGGGAAGTATCTGGATTCGGTTCTTTTCCATGGTTTGCATGGATAACAACTGGTTTCGGCGAATGACTAAGTCACTCATTAGGCGTATGTTTTTTGGCTTTATGACAGTAAGAGCTGGTTTGATTGCTTCTCCATAGTGAGCAATCAATTCTGCATCTAAACGATCATTTTTGGCTCTGCGGCCAATAGCACCAGCGAACCGTTTTATGTGGACAGGGTTTGCTCTGACAATAGGTAATTGAGCCTCTGCACATGCAAGAACAAAAGGCATTTCTAATCGGCCTGTTGCTTCAATAACGATTCGTTCAGGATTGTGACTCTTAATCGTTTTGAGTGCTTTTTTGATGCCTTTATCATTGTTCTCTACTGAGAAAAATAGGTCTAGTGGCCTGATGTGGATGTCTAATTGTGTTTTGCCGGTATCAACTCCAACGTTGATGCTTTGATTGATTTTGGTATTCATAATAAGCTAACTCATGCTTGCGTAATGCGGGTTCGAGACCCAGTCGACTATTCGAGGTTTATGCTTGAAGTCCTATGTAGCGTTCATGTTTGTTATCGGTCTCTCGATAGAGGAGCCAGCGTTTAAACGAACTACTACATAGAAAGCTTTAGTTGCAGCTAAAGCCTGGGTCTCACATTACCCGATTGGAGTGCTTATTATCCATACAAACGACTATGGTCAATGATTAGTTTTTGGCTGTATTTTCATCCCACATGGCACCATCTCTCAGCATAGAGTTAAGGGTCACAACCATCTTTCGAACACACGCGGTTGTTACAACTTTTTTAGGTTTTACAGCTGCTAAAAGTCGAGCATAAGTCGCTATGAATATGGTGTTACATTGCATGGCTGCCATCATCGCCATGTATAAAGCGGTTCGTGCTTACTTTCGACCGCCTTGGATTAAGCACTTACCTTTGTAGCGAACACTTTCTCGTGTGATTGTAGAGACGGCAATATTTCCTATTCTTGGGGCGATCTGCAATATTGTATTTTTGATCATGCTGATTGAGTTGGCATTATGTGGTAGGTATGGAATTCGAATATAAGAAAATAGAACCAAATCATAGAGATTTTCAGTCATTAACCGCTGAGCTGAATTTGTCACTTCGCCAGATTACTAATGACACAGGCGAAAGCTCTTTTGTATCTGACGCTTTCGACCCATCAAAAGATGGATGTATCGTGGTGTATCTAAATG
Source organism: Vibrio sp. 10N.222.46.A1 (assembly GCF_041473595.1). Lineage (NCBI taxonomy): Bacteria > Pseudomonadati > Pseudomonadota > Gammaproteobacteria > Vibrionales > Vibrionaceae > Vibrio > Vibrio sp. 10N.222.46.A1. The sequence continues at coordinate 9,991 of NZ_JBFRSN010000338.1, read as the reverse complement.
ATAGCGCGGTGGCATGTGGGGTATTTAGATATCACGAAAGTGAAGTTTGTGAACTTAAGCGGATGTACTCTAACAAAGCCGGTGCTGGCTCATATTTGTTGAAACAACTCGAATGTCTTGCGATTGAAAAAGGTTATCGAAAAGCTATTTTATCGACACGTAGAGTTAACTCTAAAGCGGTGACCTTTTATTGTCGCCACGCTTACTCAGAATCCAGTGCTTATGGTAAATATGTCGGTGTAGACCGTTCGATTTGTCTCTCAAAGATGCTAGTCATATAAACAACCAAATCTATTCGGTCTTAGTTTCAAGGAGGAAACATGACAAGCAACCAACTATTAGAAAAGGCACTTTATAGTAGTGCCAGTATCCATTACTTCATCCTTTAAAAGGTTGTTCAGCGCTTTTATCAGAAGCGGTCCTCAATTTATGGGCATGGCTTTAATTTATGGACGTGACTTTAAGTGACTGATCTGTTCTGACAGTATCTAGAGTAACTGGAACGGATTATGACTAGGAACGTAGAAACCACTCTCCTGAATTTAATTGCAACAGTAAATCACATACAAACGTAGAGGTAGCGCACAGAATCGAAAAAGGGGATATCGCGATTACGGAATCATTGATCTAGCCGATAGTGAGATAGTGATAAGAGGTCGATAATTCGTTGTCGGACTAAATTAGAACTTTAAATCTAATTTCTAAGTAGTTGTTATCTCAGGAAGAGTTTTTGTGCTATGCGCCCCTATATTAAATACATTATCCCTATTTTAATTCCTTTCATTATCCTCGTAATGCCGCTATCAGCGTTCCCATTTGAAGGCCTTACGATTATTCAACAACGCGTTATCGCGATCTTTTTATTAGCGGCATTGTGCTGGGTGTTCGAGCCCATCCCGATCTACGCGACGTCTGTTGTTATTATCGTTCTGCAATTGTTGATGTTGTCGGATAAAGGGCTGATCTTTTTAAGGTTTGAGCATGGGCAGGAACATTTTGGTGAGTTGTTAAAATACAGCGACATCATGGCGACATTCGCCAGCCCAATCATCATGCTGTTTTTGGGCGGTTTTTTCTTAGCGATGGCCGCCACTAAGTATCGATTAGACGTAAACTTAGCCCGTGTATTATTGAAGCCATTTGGACAAGACCCAAAGTTTGTGATGCTCGGCTTAATGTTGATCACTGGTATCTTTTCGATGTTTATGTCTAACACGGCAACAACGGCAATGATGCTATCTATTTTAACGCCGGTACTGGCTGTGTTTGGCCCGAAAGACCCCGGTCGTATAGCGTTTGCGCTTTGTATCCCTGTTGCCGCTAACATCGGTGGCATTGGTACCCCGATCGGTACCCCGCCGAACGCTATCGCACTTAAATATTTAGTTGGCGACAACCTAATTACGTTCGGTGAATGGATGGCATTTGGTGTGCCGTTTGTCGTTATTATGATGGCGTTAGCGTGGTTTTTAATAGGCTTTATGTACAAAGCTGACCAAAAGAAAATCGAGCTAAGCATCAAAGGTAAATTCCTTAAAACACCCAAAGCCATTGCGGTATACGTCACTTTTGCGCTGACCATCATTCTTTGGTTAATGGGCTCAAGCCATGGCATGAACTCTTATACCGTCGCTCTTATTCCTGTCGCTGTGTTCTCACTGACAGGGATCATCAATAAAGAAGACCTGAAAAAGATTTCTTGGGACGTACTGTGGCTTGTATCAGGTGGTATTGCACTTGGTTTAGCTCTCGATAAAACTGGCTTAGCAAGGCTCGTGGTACACAGCATTCCGTTTGATGCTTACTCACCCTATGTGGTGTTGTTCGGAGCGGCGTTCTTGTGTTTGGTAATGGCAAACTTTATGTCTCATACCGCAACAGCTAACTTGTTAATGCCAATTATGGCTGCATTAGGTTCGTCTATGGCTTCACTCACGCCACTAGGCGGTGAGTTAACGTTAATTCTGGTTGTGACTTTTGCCGCTTCATTAGGTATGTCGCTGCCAATCAGTACGCCACCGAATGCGTTGGCTCATGCCACAGGTCATGTGCAAAGTAATCAAATGGCCAGAATCGGTATTATTTTAGGTGTGGTTGGTGTGCTACTGAGTTTTGTTATGGTGTGGGTGCTACATTCAATTGGTCACATAGGATAACGATACGTGTATCAACAAAAGCTAGAAGCACTTATCGATCGTTATTTTAATCAGACAGAACGTCGGGTGACGTGCCGTGCCGGTAACACCATTATTGAACAATCAGCGTTAAACACTCGTTTGTATTATGTGTTTAGTGGAGAACTGGAAGGGTTTTATTCCGAAGCGAATACACCGCGAGTACGCGTGTTTAGCGCGGGTAGTGGAGCTTTTATAGGCGTTCATAGCTTCTTTTCAGGTAATTGGACAGCATCTTCAACGGTTGTTGCTAAAACCGATGTTGAGTTAGCGTGGATCGATAAAGACACGCCGGCAGAAGATGAACGTAAATTTGGCCCTCTTACCGCACAGTTCACACCTGTGATTGTCAATGAGTTGTCGCGTCGTCAACGCCGTGCAACACAAGAAGCGATAGCGAAACAAAAAGCGCTAGAGAAGTTACATACTGCTGAGCAAATGACGACCTTGGGTCAATTAGCTGCAGGGATTGCCCATGAGCTTAACAACGCTATTGGTGTAGTAAATAGCAAATCTGGTCGACTTGAAACGGTCATCATGGATCTGCTCGAAGAAGTGCATCCAGAAGCCAGTCAATTTTTCGATTTTGGGTTAATGCATGGTCAGAAAACGTCGTCGTCAGAAGCGCGAACACGTGGGCGACAATTTGAAAGAAAATATGGTTTAGACAAGAACATTGCTCGCTCTCTTGCCAAGGCGATTCCAATTGACGCGTTATCTGCAACAGACGTTATTTCAAAACATTGGCTGAAAAACCCAGAAGAAGCGATTCGCTTTTGGCAGATGGGCTGTGATTTACATGATTTACGTTTGGCATCTAGACACACCGTTGGCATCGTAAAATCGGTTAAACAACTTGGCAGAGTTGATATTGACACCGAAGAAGCGGTTGATATTAACGACTCCATTAACCATGCCTTATCGTTGTTACAAAGTGAGTTACGTCGAGTGTCTGTGCGATTGAGCCCTGCAGATTTGCCGACTTTTAAAGGCTCGAAAACAGAGCTCGTTCAGATTTGGGTCAACATTGTAAAGAATGCTTGTGATGCAATGTCGAATTCAGACGATGCCGCAATAGAAATTCAAACCAGATTAAGTAAGAAAAGAATATTAGTTACGATCACGAATAATGGCCCTGAGATAGACGAGGTGACTCGTAGAAAGGTATTTCAGCCCAACTTCACCACTAAAAAAGGTGGTTTATCGTTTGGATTGGGCTTGGGTTTATCAATAGTTAAGCGGATTGTGGCGGGTTATGGCGGAAGTATTATTGTGAAAAGTGATGCTTCTAAAACTGTATTTAGAATCAAGTTACCAGTAGAGGGTGAACATGGAGAAGCTTAATTTAATCTGTGTCGATGACCAGAGAGAAGTACTGAGCGCAGTGGTACAAGATTTAGAGCCGCTGGCGAGTTGGCTGAATATTGAAGATTGTGAATCAGCACAAGAAGTGCTTGATCTCATTGATGAACTTGACGCAGAAGGCGAACACATTACCGTCATCGTGTCTGATCATGTGATGCCAGGGAAAACGGGGGTGGAGTTACTCACTGACGTGTTCCATGACAGCCGCTTTCCGAATACAAAGAAAATTCTTCTTACAGGGCAGGCCACTCATACTGATACCATCAATGCGATTAATGCAGCAGGTATCGACCGTTACTTTGAAAAGCCTTGGCAAGCAAGCACATTAGTTGAGTGCATTCGTACTCTTGTCACTGAGTACATATTTGATCAAGGGCTTGATTACACGGACTATCAGAATGATCTCGACCAGCAGGTTGTGTTGAGACGCTTACGCTAGTCACTTATGTTAGCGACTTACGCTAGTCATCTATGTCAGTCGCTTGAAATTGTATGCACCGAAGGACGCTTTCTGAGGGATTTTGTCTGCGAAAGACGTAATCTTTCGGTGCATATTTTACCTATCTCTTTTAGTAATTCAGGTTTAGTACTCAGTTATTAACACACTGGTTGCTGGCTTAAATCTAAAACTTATACGCTACGCCAACGCCAACGCCAACGGATGCGTTGTGCTTTCTTCACGAAAGATTCCCTGAACATGCAGCAGAGCTAAAATGTGTCGCAGAGTACTAGTGTCGTATGTTAGAACTGTGAATTTAATTAGGACGTTGCAGCTAACTTATGCGTCGTTATCAGTCTAGGAAGTAAAATGAAAAAATTGGTTTTGGCTTTGTTGTTATTGGTTTCGACCAGTGCAATGGCATCTAAAGACGTACCGGAAATGTCGATTAAAAACGGCTATGTTGAACCGTTCCAAATGTTCGATAACGTTTATTACGTTGGTGATAGATGGGTGTCGTCTTATGCGGTAGAGACTGCAAAGGGATTAGTTCTGATTGATACACTCGATTTCCCTTATTCGATGTGGATACCCATCAATCTAAAAAAGCTTGGGTTACAAGATAAGGCTATCACTCATATTTTGGTGACTCACGGCCATTCTGATCATGTTGGTGGAGCACAATTTCTCCAGTCTGAATATGATGCAAAGGTCGTGATGACACAAAAGGGTTATGAGTTAGCCGTAGCTCAAGCTAACAAAAGCAGTGGTAAGAATACCTTTTTGCCGCCCAAGGTAGACTTCTTTGTGCAAGATAGCAGTAGTCTTATTGTCGGTGAGGACGAGTTTAAGTTCTACCTTACGCCCGGCCACACAGAAGGGGATTATTCGATAGACCTTATGGTGAAAGACAACGGTATATCACATCGCGCATTTGTAGTTGGCGGACATAGTATTAATGCACGAGATCCAAAGCTGGCGAAGCAGTTCTTCGAGAGCATGGACAGAGTCCGAGAGATCGCTTTGCAGCCGCCTGTTGTGAGTGTGAATCTGTCTAACCATCCTCATAAGAATCATCTATTCGCTAATCGTGAGAAGCAAAATGCCGATGGTTTGAATAACCCGTTCATTAGCGAAAGTAACTTCTTTAGCTTTTTAGACCAGCAAGAAGCCTTAGCGAAAGAGAAACTCAGTGAAGCACAACAGAGGAATAAATCGAAAAGTTCATAGTAGACGCTCGCTTAAGTATAGATACGGCTAACGCGAGCCATTCGCAGTTTATACTTGTTGGGGAATGAAGAGGTCGCAGCTCGCTTATGTGACTTTCTAGTATCAGCGGCGAGCGAGACATGCTTGGTGTCGGAGAAAACCGTTCAGTATTGGCGCAATGCCTTGGAAGGTTAGGGTTTTTCTATGTAGAGCTTCCGGCACTGCACACAATTGATTCTCAATGCGCGGCATTTTCGTTCAATGCCGCTTTCTCTATATTCAACATTTGAATGCAATTTGTGGAATATATCAAAATTAATTAAATTGATAGTAAGTTATTACTTTTCATTATGTTAGGGTTCTTTTCTTTAGGTCATCTGATTAGGAAGAGGATAATGAAAAAGGGATTTGTGATAGCGATGTCAATCGGCTTTGTTGTCTTCTCCCTTGTTGGTCGTGCTCTTCAGTGGTTCGGGTCTAGTAATTCCGAGTTGTTTCCTAAACTTCCTGATATTCCCCAATTTGTTCCTTCTACCGATTTCGACGGTGAGTGGCTAGGCCGTCGCATTAACACCACTGGCAATAATATATGTGAACGCACAACTATTACCGGAACCATTCGTGAGGGCAAGGCAACCCTAAGGCTTACCTACAACGGAACACCGTTAGAGGGCTGGATTACTGTGAAAGCGGCGACTTACGTTTATATGCCAAACATCGCCGATGGGATTATCGTTTTTCAGCACATGGAAGTAGCAATAGATTTGACGGCCCTTGGCACTTAACCAATGGCCCGTGCCAAGGGAGTTGGTTTATAGAAAAGGTCGATGGCAAGTAGGGCCGTCAACTTATTATATACTTGGAATAACTTAAACAATATCCACACGCATGTGTACGATTTAGTTTAAAGATATAGATAGGAAAACCCATGAGGATTGTGATTTTTATCGTTACAGTGATTTTAGTTAAATCAATTGAAGCAAAGTTTGGGCACACCTATAACATCTTTTCAGATCCACTTGATATCAAGTTAGCTGCTCTCGATTTTGTCTTGTGGGTTTCAGTCTACTTTGGTTTATCTTTTGTTTATGAGAAGGGCAAAGGTATCCTGACTAAAATGGGTAAAGTTAAGAGTCCATCGAGTAATTTGCCCCCACATTAAGCTGTCATAATGTAATCTGCATATTGTTGGTGATATGAGTCAAGAGTTGAAAGCGGTTTGAAGAAGGGATAGCTATGAATGGAAAAATTGTTCGCTGGGTTGATGAGAGAGGTTTTGGCTTCATCAATTCAGATGAATTAGAGGGAGATGTTTTTGTTCATATATCGAAGTTTACGGACGGTTATCGTCGTCCTCAAGTTGGGGATGAAGTTGAATTTCAATTATCGAATAGTGGCTCTAAACTCAGCGCTTCGAGTGCTCAACTAGTTGGTATAGAAACATCCAAATCTAACCCTCTTTCAATTATTTTGTCTGCACTTTTCGTCGGGCTTATTGGCGCAGGTTTGTATCTTTTGGTATTGGAGCCTAAGTTAAATCCTGCATATGAGAATATGGGATTTAGTTGCCAAGGTAAAACGCATTGTAGTGAGATGCTATCTTGCGATGAAGCAAAGTTTTATTTGGCAAACTGTCCCAATGTGAAAATAGATGGTGATCGTGATGGTATTCCTTGCGAGAGTCAGTTCTGCAGTCACTATTGATGCCTGTTTACTAGTCATTCAAAATAGACAACTAAAAGGACATTACATGGAAATCAGAGTAGGGACATTACCTGATATTGCAGGCATCACCGATATCTTCAACTTTTATATTGAACATACCAATGCGCGGTTTGAAGAAGAGAAGTTGTCGTTGGAAAATCGCCAGCAGTGGTTTTCTCAGTTTTCGAGCCAAAGCAAATATCAACTGTATGTTGCGACAGAAGGTGATGCGTTATTAGGCTTCGCGTGTTCTCAGCAATACAGGGCTATGTCGGCATTTGAAGATACCGCAGAGGTCACTATTTATTTTGCGGCTGAAGCTCAAGGTAAAGGTTTAGGCTCTAAGCTTTATTCTCAGCTATTTGCATCGATTAGTGATTGTGGTGTTCACCGCGTACTCTCAGGTGTTGCTTTACCTAATGAAGCTTCAATAGCACTTCATAAACGTTTTGGATTTCGAGAAGTCGGAGTGTTCAATGAATATGCGAAGAAAAACAATCAATACATCAGTTCAATGTGGTTAGAGAAGGCGTTAAACAAGGAATCAGATTGATTAGGATGGTTCAAACACGATGCAATACTCTTGGCACTTTTCTATGCCGTATTCAGATGTGATTTGAAAACAAAGGACACAATATGGAAGTAAGGTTGGTCAAAGGTTCCGATCCTAAGTTCGCTGAATCGATCACTAAAACGAATATGGCGAGTTACTATCAAGCTCGTGGAATCGCTTGGGGTCATAGTCAGTTTTTACGTAGCTGGGATGAACTGGATAACTATGAAATTTATGTAGGGGATAGCCGTATTGGTGTTATCCGCTTCAGTTACACCAGTGATACAACGTTTCTTCGGGACTTGCAGATATTAGCTGAATATCAAGGTAGAGGCTTTGGCTCTAAGTGTCTCGATTTAGCTATTGAACATGCGAACAATCAATCATCGGCTCAGTTAGTGTTGCGAGTGTTCAGTGAGAACCCCGCCATTAAGCTTTATCAATCAAAAGGTTTTACTCAGTTGTCTGAAGTGAAAGGACTCGTTGAAATGGAACTGATTTTAGGAAGAACTATGGACACCATTATCAAACAAGCAATCGAATTGCGAAAAGAAGAGAAGTACCAAGAGTCACGTGACTTGCTGGCAACGCTACTCACTGATGAAAATTATGCCGCGAAAGCGCACTTGCAGATCGCGTGGTCTTACGATAATCAAGGTAAAGAGCGACAGGCGATTGAGCACTATGTGCTATCTCTGTCTGGCGTGCTTTCTTCAGTAGAGCGTTTTGATGCGCTGTTCGGTTTGGCGAGTACTTATCGAAGCCTTGGTCTTTATGCAGAGGCTTTAGGCTATTTCGAACAGACTAGGGCTGAGTATCCTGACTCGATAGAGGTGAAACCTTTCTACGCAATGTGTTTGTACAATTTGGGTCGCCATAAAGAGGCGACGTCGCTGTTACTTGAGCTTTTGGTATCTACGACTAATAGCGATGCGATTAAAGAGTACCAACGCGCGATCTCTTTATATGCTCAAGACTTAGATAAAACCTGGTAAGCCGCTGCTTATAAAGATCATGTACTAATATAGAAAAAGCCTAAGTATTAATAGGATACTTAGGCTTCAAGAATTCGGTTTTAGTTTGAGTTTAAACCGTTACTCTGAAAGTTCTTTACGAACGATCTCTGCGCCAGCGCTTAGCGCATTGAGCTTAGCTGAGGCAATTTCACGAGGAAGGGGAGCCATGCCGCAGTTGGTGCACGGGTAGAGCTTATCGGCATCAACATACTTCAGTGTTTCTCGTAGAGTGTCGGCAACTTCTTCCGGCGTTTCAATTGAATTGGTTGCAACATCGATAGCACCGACCATCACTTTCTTACCTCGAACGAGCTCAAGCAATTCAACCGGCACATGAGAGTTATGACACTCTAATGAGATGATATCGATATTCGACTGCTGAAGCTTAGGAAATACCTCTTCGTATTGGCGCCATTCGGTACCTAGTGTCTTTTTCCAATCCGTATTTGCTTTGATGCCATAGCCATAACAAATATGAACTGCAGTTTCACACTTAAGCCCTTCAATGGCTCTTTCTAAACAAGCAATACCCCAATCGTTCACGTCATCAAAAAATACGTTAAACGCAGGCTCATCGAACTGAATAATATCAACACCAGCCGCTTCTAACTCTTTTGCTTCTTCGTTAAGGATTTTTGCGAACTCCCATGCTAGCTTTTCACGGCTTTGGTAATGCGCGTCGTAAAGCGTATCTATCATGGTCATTGGCCCCGGTAGAGCCCACTTAATTGGTTGATCCGTTTGCTGGCGTAAGAACTTAGCATCTTCGACAAAAACCGACTTTTGACGAGAAACAGGGCCAACGACTGTTGGTACACTCGCATCGTAACGGTCGCGAATTTTAACGGTTTCACGCTTTTCAAAATCCACGCCATTCAGGTGTTCAATGAAGGTTGTTACAAAGTGCTGACGTGTCTGTTCGCCGTCACTCACAATATCAATACCGGCTTGTTGCTGGTCTTGAAGAGAGACACGTAGCGCGTCTTGTTTGCCGTCGGTTAATTCGTCGCCTTCCAGTTTCCATGGAGACCAAAGTGTCTCTGGCTGTGCTAGCCAAGATGGCTTAGGTAAGCTGCCTGCTGTTGAAGTCGGTAATAATGTTTTCATAACGTATACTGCCTATCCTTGGTGATTTAAGAGCGCAATTGCTCGATTAAAGCGCGTAGTTGGCAGACCAGTTCTCTAGAACTGACTGGTATGGCTTAATGAAAGTCTCTTCTGCGAATTTACCTTGTTCGATAGCTAATTTGCTTCGTTCTTCTCGGTCATACACGATTTGAGTTAGCGAGTGATCCAAGTTTTTCAAGTTTGGTTGGTAGCAGTTACCTGCAACCGCATTCGCGTTGTAAATCTCAGGACGGTAGATTTTTTGGAATGTACCCATGGTGCTGATGGTGCTGATAAGCTCTAGGTTTGAGTAATCGTTCAGTAGATCACCAAAGAAATAGAAAGCTAGAGGTGCAACACTGTTTGGCGGCATGAAGTAACGAACCTGTAACCCCATCTTCTTAAAATATTGTTCAGTTAAAGA
>NZ_JBFRSN010000337.1:0-2074 GCF_041473595.1 Vibrio sp. 10N.222.46.A1 | reverse complement strand
GGCGTAGTCAGTAGCTTACAGCCGTAGAAGATAGAATTCGCACCCGCCATGAAACACATAGCTTGCATCTGTTCGTTCATGTTCTCACGGCCTGCTGATAAACGAACCGCAGACATAGGCATCATGATGCGAGCAATCGCAATCAGTTTGACGAAGTCGAAAGACTCAACATCATCGACGTTTTCCATCGGTGTGCCTTTGACTTTTACGAGCATGTTGATTGGTACACTTTCTGGGTGAACAGGAAGGTTCGCAAGCTCTACAAGCAGGCCTGCACGGTCATTGGTACTTTCGCCCATACCAATAATACCACCAGAACAGATCTTCATACCGGCATCACGCACATGAGATAGCGTATCTAAACGGTCTTGGTAAGTACGAGTGGTGATGATGCTGCCGTAGAACTCCGGAGACGTATCAAGGTTATGGTTGTAGTAATCCAAACCTGCGTCCGCTAGCTCACCTGCTTGATCAGGCGTTAACATGCCTAGTGTCATACATGTTTCTAGGCCCATGCCTTTCACACCTTTGATCATGTCAGTTAGGTGAGGCATATCGCGTTCTTTCGGGTTTTTCCATGCCGCGCCCATACAGAAGCGAGTCGAGCCTGCGTTCTTGGCTTTTTGCGCCGCATCCAAAACACGCTCGACTTCCATTAAGCGTTCTTTGTCGACATCCGTTCGGTAGTGAGCACTCTGAGGGCAGTACTTACAATCTTCAGGACAAGCACCTGTCTTAATCGATAACAGTGTACTCACCTGCACGTGGTTGTGCTCTTGGTACTGTCTATGAACCACTTGAGCTTCAAACATTAAATCCATAAACGGTTTTTCAAGCAGTGCTCTTACTTCAGCAACTGTCCAGTCATGACGAACTTCCACGTGTCGATCCTTTTTTATTATTTGATGTTACATCTCTATCAATAGAGATTGTATTTATGCTTGGATAGTCTACCGACAAGCTTTAGACTGTCAACACATTGATAATATCAAAAGTTTACATCTGGTTATTTTTTAGCCACACCAAGAATGGAAGTTACTATGGATCTCGCCTTTGACCGCCAGCATATCTGGCATCCTTATACATCAACGTTGACACCTCTGACCTGCTACCCAGTCACTAACGCAGACGACGTTTACCTAGAATTAGAGGGCGGAAAACGAATTATTGATGGTATGTCCTCTTGGTGGTCAACCATCCACGGCTACAATCATCCAGAGCTCAATGCTGCAGCTCACAGCCAAATCGATAAGGTTTCGCATGTTATGTTTGGAGGTATCACCCACCAGCCTGCTATCGATTTATGTAAGAAACTTTTGAACCTAGCACCAAATAATCTCGAGCACGTATTCTTGGCTGATTCAGGTTCAGTAGCCGTAGAGGTTAGTCTCAAGATGGCTCTCCAATACTGGCACGCTAAAGGGCAACCTCGTTCAAAATTCCTCACGTTGAGAGATGGTTACCACGGTGATACCTTTGCGGCAATGTCAGTGACCGATCCTGATAACTCAATGCATAGTCTCTACAAAGGCTTTTTGCCTGAGCACGTCTTTGCCGATTCACCAAAAACTGGCTTCTGGGATGAGTGGAACTCAAGTGACATCGATAGCTTTCGAGAAAAGCTAACGGTCCACCACAAAGAAGTGGCAGCTGTGATCTTAGAACCAATCGTTCAAGGCGCTGGCGGCATGCGCATCTACCACCCTGAGTTCCTAAAACAAGTTCGCCTACTGTGTGATGAATTCAACGTATTACTTATTTTGGATGAGATTGCGACCGGCTTTGGCCGTACAGGGAAATTGTTTGCTTGCGAACATGCCGATGTTCAACCTGATATCTTATGCGTAGGGAAGGCTTTAACTGGTGGCTACATGACGCTGTCAGCGACGCTTGCGAGTAAAGATGTCGCCGACACGGTATGTGGCGGTGAAGCCGGGTGCTTTATGCACGGGCCAACCTTCATGGGCAACCCTTTAGCTTGTGCAGTAGGTGCGGCAAGTTTGTCCATCATAGAGCAAGGTCATTGGCAAAATCAGACTCATCAGATTGAACAACTCTTTTCTGAGTTACTACC
>NZ_JBFRSN010000336.1:0-2384 GCF_041473595.1 Vibrio sp. 10N.222.46.A1 | reverse complement strand
GTCGCAGCAAGCCCTGCCCCGGCGCTAATGCCCATAAGATCAGGCGATGCTAACGGGTTACGTATCACGCCTTGCACTAATACGCCAGATAGCCCCAACCCTGCGCCCACGCTTATCGCGAGTAACATACGTGGTAGTCGATACTGATGGATAACAAAGTCGTCACTGGAAAAGGCGACCAAATGTTCGATGACTTGAGGAATAGAAAGTGACGCTGCACCGACAAACAAGCCCGCAGATGCCACTAATATGAGAATCCCTGATAACAAAACTATCTTAGTGTGATGGTGCATTAAGATCTCCTCGTCGCAATCAAAATAAAACAAGGTGTCCCAAGTAGGGCTGTAATAACACCAACGGGCGTTTCAGTCGGGAAAGCAATCGATCGTGACAACGCATCTGACCAAGACACTAATGCTGCACCAGCCATTGCGGAGATAGGGATCAGTAGATGGTAATTGTGCCCAACTATGGGCCGAACCAAATGAGGAACCAACAATCCTACAAAGCCAATGGGACCAGCGATAGCGACACTGGCCCCCGCAAGTAACACGATAGCCAATCCACTCATGAGGCGAGTAAGCCGGATATTACTGCCCAACCCCACAGCCACTTCTTCACCAAGCGCCAATAAGTTGAGGTTACGAGCAAGGCTAACAGCCAACACCAAACCAATCACTGCTGGCGGCCAAAGCTGTTGCCACTGTCCCTCATCCACGCTAGACAATGAACCGGTAAGCCAATGCAGCACGCTATAAGCCATATCATCAGCTAGAATCAACGCTGCTCGAGTTAACCCAATCAATAAAGCAGTAATGGCGATACCCGCTAAAACCAAACGTAACGGATGAGAACGTTCGGAGAAGAAGCCACCGAGGAGCATCACAGCACCACCGCCTAGCAATGCACCAAGAACGGCATTAAGGATCGGGTTTAAATCACTCACCACAGGTATGCCTATCGCAGCTAAAGCCATAAAACAGGCTGCGCCAGCGTTAATACCTAGAATTGATGGAGACGCAAGTGGGTTACGTGTTAATCCCTGCATCAACAGTCCGGCGACGGCTAAGCTTGCACCAATCAATAACCCAGCGTGAGCCCTTGGAGCTCTAAGTGTCGCCAATATTTGATGAGTCATATTGCTCTCATCAAACGCAAACCAATAGTGAACTAAGTCACTCAATGTTAGGGAGAAATTAGACCAACCTAGCATAGAGGCCAAGTAACCAGACATCGTCAAACACGACACTAAAGCCGTAAATAACGTGACTCGCCACGACACTAATACCGTAAGCCACGACACTATAAGCGAACGTCGCTTACCTCTAGAGAGCAACATCGAACTCATGAACGATCCAAGATCTGCTCTAGATTTTTCGCCATTTGTTCCGCGGCCAACATGCCTCGATTCAATGACCATAGTGCTGGTGACACTTCTACCACTTGTTGATTCTTCGCGGATGTTAATACATTAAACAGTGGGTTTTTCTGCCAATCATCAACGATATTTGGATCTGAGTAAGCACCAAGGAGCAACCAATCAGGATTTGTTTTCAACAACAACTCAAAGCTGGTTGGCAAGTACGCCTTGTCTGTCGGTTCCACTATTGGGCTAGCAATACCTAATGTGGTGAGTACACCTCCGGCATACGAAGCAGGGCTATGTAGCCACATTCCTTTTTCCGACACAACTGCAAATTGGACTGTTTGTTTAAGCGAGAAATGACTTTTAAATTCCACCATGGCTTGTTGATGTTGGTGAATTCTTTGTTCCATTGCCGATTGCTTATCGAGGGCGATACCGACCTTAAGCGCAGATTCCAAGTTCTCTTGATAAGTCTCTCCACGGCTTTTGAGCAGCAGAGTTGGTGCGATTCGCTGTAGATCTTGATAAACCGTACGATGACGCTCTGCATCGGCAATGATCAGGTCGGGCTTTAATACCGCAATAGCTTCTAGACTAGGCTGCGAACGCATCCCAACCGATTCCCATGGTTGCACTAATTCACGCACCGCCGGAATCACTCGCGAAGCATCATTGTCATCGGCAACACCAACCGGAGACACGCCTACCGCAGCTAACGCATCGACAAATGAGAACTCCAACACCACAACGCGTTGCGGGGTAGTCGCTATCTCAAACTGACCTTGCTCGTCTTGAATAATCCTCGTTTTTGCTGTACTGGAGAATGAGAACAAGCTTAAAGCCAACAAAGCTAAGGTTATCGCTATCTTGCTGAATAAAAAATGCCTTTTGAATGACAGCAGTCCGTTCGGCAGCAGCCATTGATTCGAAAATAAAAGTCGAGAGCTGTTTTCCATATTTACTTTTCCTTAAACACTAGAACCGTGAAAGTCGCCAATAATATTGGCGACTTATATTC
>NZ_JBFRSN010000335.1:0-5232 GCF_041473595.1 Vibrio sp. 10N.222.46.A1 | reverse complement strand
GTGAATACCAAGGCGCATTTATCTTGGTGAGTCATGATGCTGATTTTGTTAAGGAGGTCGGCGTCAGCCAAAACCATATACGACTTTAACCTTCGTAAATTCGTTCACTTAGTGTAGTTAAGCGAGCATCGCTCCGGTGCTCGCCTTTCTCGATTGAGACAAGTAAACTACACGCCTCGAACATCTATTCATAAGGCTAAGGTTTGCATACTCTAGAACAACTTAAATCAGGGCAACTTAAAGGGATTAAGCACTTAAAACTGTCAGCAGAGCTCACTGAATTTCCATTAGAGATCTTAGATCTTGCCGATTCTCTAGAGGTTCTAGACCTCTATGGAAACCAACTATCAAGCTTACCAGACGAGCTATCACAGCTGACTAACCTGCGTATCATCTTCGCGTCGAATAACCTGTTCACGCACCTTCCTGATGTTCTAGGTACTCTTCCTAAGCTCGAAATGGTTGGCTTCAAATCTAATCAAATTAAAACCGTCAGCGAGCAATCTTTACCTGCTCAATTACGTTGGTTGATCCTGACAGACAATGCAATTGAGGTTCTCCCTCACTCACTAGGTGAAAGACCACGCCTGCAAAAGCTCGCATTGGCAGGTAACAAGATTCGTGTTTTACCAGAAAGTATGGAAAAGCTATCAAACCTTGAACTGGTTCGTCTGTCTGCAAACCAACTGACTGAATTCCCAGAGTTCCTTATCAAGCTACCAAAACTGGCTTGGTTAGCGTTTGCGGGTAACCCATTTTGCAAACATCCAAGTAGCTTAGATAGCGTGCCTGCCGTAAGCTCGCAATGCTACTCACTCAATCAAGTGCTGGGCCAAGGTGCGTCTGGTGTAATTTCTCATGCTAACTGGTTAAACGGTGACTTTGATTTCCCACAAGAAGTGGCGGTTAAAGTATTCAAAGGCGAAGTGACCAGTGACGGTTACCCACATGATGAACTTGAAGCATGTCTTCAAGCAGGCCAACATAGCAACCTAGTGAAGTCTATCGCACAAGTTGATGAAGATAACTACCTAGCATTGGTGATGGAGCTTATCCCGAGCAACTACTACAACCTAGGTTTGCCCCCTACTCTTGAAAGCTGCACTCGCGATACGTTCAATGAAGGCTTCGAGCTTTCAATTGCTAAGATCAATAGTATTACAGAGCAGATGATTGATGTGTTTGAACACCTTCATGCCAACAAAGTTTGTCATGGTGATCTATACGCACACAACACTTTGGTTAACGAGCAAGGTCAGATGATCTTTGGTGACTTCGGAGCAGCAACTATCTACGGTTATCTGACTGAAGAGCAGCAACAAGGCATTCGTCGAATTGAAGCGCGTGCATTGAAGTACTTTATTGAAGACCTACTGACGGTTTGTGCAAAGCAAGATCAAGACAGCGAGCTTTATACTCAACTGGCGAACTTCGAAGCTTAATGGCGTGTTGATTGGAAGTAATCGGTCGAATTGAAAACAACAAAGCCAACATCACTGTTGGCTTTTTTATTCTTGGAATATCACTTATTCTAATGGACAAGCAAGGTCGGCTAAAAGGGATTAACGCTCAGCCTGCACCAATTTCAGATACGAATGCAGCTCACCATTTTTATATTCCACCGCAGAGTGAATATTGAGATCAGCACGAGCCACAACAGTAAACTGGTAGCGATTCTCGCCCTTCAAAATCTCGACGTGTAACAACCCATCTTTTAGTTGCCACTGCCCTGTTGTTTCAAATCGATCGAACAAACGATATTCAATCAGAGAACCGTCAGCATTGAAGTGTACTTCAGTGATGTAACCGCCGGGGCAACTCTTCACCCAAACTCGATTCTCGATATCACTGACAATGAAGTCACGCTTTGTATCACGCCACGCTAGAAAGCCTTCGCTATCATAAAGAGCAAGGTCGAGATCAGTTCTAGAGATTAACGGCTGCTCATTTTGCTCACGACAATAAAGTTGGAGCAAAATTTGCTGAGCTGCACCATTCTGTAATTCACTCATTGTGACTTCCCTTTCTCATTGCTCTGCGTTAGACGCTGTATTGATCAACAAATTCTATTTAAAGCGGGTTACACAAGCTCGTAAGAAACCACATACAGTTGAGAGATACCCGGATAGATATCTTGAATCACACCCTTGAGGACTTCTAGCGTCATGTTCTCTTGCTCCGCATGGAACTCACCTAAGTCATCAAACAAGATTGGTTCTACACTAATGATCTTAAGATTACAGAATACACGTCCCTGCTCTAGCGTTGATACTTCTACAACGCTACCTGGCTGGTAATTGCGCTCAGATTCATCGCGAATAGTAATCGTCTTCTTGCCAGAAAGGATGTCAGTTTCAAAACGTTCGAAGAACGTCATAGTAGTCGGTGCGGTCATTTATCTCGGTCGCTTAACATTTAAAGGTTAGGTAAATGTTTATATACCAGAATGCTTGTTCAAGCGAATAAAAATTAGATGCGAGAGAATGCGGCAAAGCCAAATAGCAGGCAATAAAAAAGGAGAACCGAAGTTCTCCTTTTATTAAACCTTTAAGCTAACTCTAAATTATAGAGATGCTTTCGCTTTTTCAACTAGAACAGCAAATGCTGCTTTGTCGAATACTGCGATGTCAGCAAGAATCTTACGGTCGATCTCGATAGATGCTTTCTTAAGGCCATTGATGAAACGGCTGTAAGATAGACCATTTTGACGAGATGCCGCGTTGATACGTGCAATCCAAAGTTGACGGAATTGACGTTTCTTGTTGCGACGGTCACGGTAAGCGTATTGACCAGCTTTGGTAACTGCTTGGAAAGCTACGCGGTAAACACGTGAACGTGCTCCGTAGTAACCTTTAGCTTGTTTTAGAACTTTCTTATGACGTGCACGAGCTTGTACACCACGTTTTACGCGAGGCATTATGCTTCTCCTAAACTAAACGAATTTATAAACTAAAAAGAATTAAGCGTATGGCATCATACGTAGAACTTGAGCAACTTCACATTTAGGAAGGATCGAGTTCGGACGTAGCTGACGCTTGTTCTTAGTAGTACGCTTAGTCAGGATGTGACGTTTACCAGCGTGCTTAAACTTAATACCACCAGCAGTTTTCTGGAAACGCTTAGCAGCACCTTTGTTGGTTTTCATCTTAGGCATGATGAATAACTCCGCATTGTTGAGTTGTTAATAACATAGTAATTAGGGCGAATAAAACCCCGCAACCTGAGGCTGCAGGGTTTAATTACTTGCAAAGCCGTTAATTACTTCTTTTTAGGGGCCAACACCATGATCATCTGGCGACCTTCAATTCTCGTTGGGAAAGATTCGACAACTGCAAATTCTTCAGTATCTACTTTCAAACGATTAAGAACGTCAACACCGATTTCTTGGTGAGCCATTTCGCGGCCACGGAAGCGAATTGTTACCTTCACTTTGTTGCCGTCTTCAAGGAAACCAGTCAGGTTGCGTAGTTTTACCTGATAGTCTCCAATATCAGTTCCAGGTCGGAATTTAATTTCCTTAATCTGAACCTGCTTTTGCTTTTTCTTCTGCTCTTTCGCAGCTTTGCTCTTCTCGAAGAGGAACTTACCGTAGTCCATCACACGACAAACTGGCGGCTCGGCGTTAGGGCTGATCTCTACAAGATCCATACCAGCTTCATTTGCAGCTTCCATCGCTTCAGCGATTGTTACTACACCAACAGCTTCGCCGTCTGCGCCAGTTAGACGCACTTCACGAACGCCACGAATGTCACCGTTTAAACGGTGCTGGTTTTGTTTGGCCGGTTGTTGGCCACGTCTTCCGCCTTTAATAGCTATTCCTCCAGATTGAGCTTACGGCTTGAAACCTCGGCTTGGATGTATGAAATAAAGTCATCCACTTTAAATTTGCCAAGGTCCTTACCTTTACGTGTACGTACTGCAATTTCGCCGGCTTCCATTTCTTGGTCACCACACACAAGCATGAACGGTACACGTTTCAAAGTATGTTCGCGGATTTTAAAGCCAATCTTCTCATTTCTCAAGTCTGCTTTGACTCTAAATCCACTTTTTTGCAGTTTTTTCGCAATTTCTTGTACATATTCAGACTGTTTGTCTGTAATGCCCATAACAATTGCTTGTTCTGGCGCCAACCACGTTGGGAAGAAGCCAGCGTATTCTTCAATAAGAATACCGATGAAGCGTTCTAGTGAACCTAAAATCGCGCGGTGAATCATAACTGGCGTGTGACGCTCGTTATCTTCACCTACGTAAGTTGCACCTAAACGTTCTGGTAATGCAAAATCGAGCTGCACTGTACCACATTGCCATGCGCGGTCCAAACAATCATGCAAAGTAAATTCAATCTTAGGTCCGTAGAACGCACCCTCGCCTTCTTGAATCTCGTATGCAATCTCCATCGCCTCAAGCGCTTGCTTAAGATCGGCCTCTGCACGGTCCCACATTTCGTCTGAACCTACGCGCTGTTCTGGACGAGTAGATAGCTTAACAACAATGTTTTCGAAACCGAAAGTTGTGTAAGTATCGTAAACCATTTCAATACAAGCTTTAACTTCTTGCTGAACTTGGTCTTCAGTACAGAATACGTGAGCATCATCTTGAGTGAAGCCACGAACACGCATAATGCCGTGAAGTGCGCCAGACGGCTCGTTACGGTGACATGAGCCAAACTCAGCCATACGTAACGGTAGATCACGGTAAGATTTCAAACCTTGGTTAAAGATTTGAACGTGACCAGGGCAGTTCATTGGCTTGATCGCGTATTCACGGTTCTCTGAAGAAGTCGTGAACATCGCTTCAGCGTACTTATCCCAGTGACCAGAGCGCTCCCAAAGAACACGGTCCATCATTAATGGGCCTTTTACTTCTTGGTAATCGTACTCAGTCAGCTTCTGACGAATAAATACTTCTAGCTCACGGAAGATAGTCCAACCGTTATGATGCCAGAACACCATACCTGGTGCTTCTTGCTGCATGTGGAATAGATCTAAGTGCTTACCGATTTTACGGTGATCACGCTTAGCCGCTTCTTCTAGGCGCACTAGGTGAGCCTTAAGCGCTTTTTTGTCGTGGAATGCAGTGCCGTAGATACGTTGAAGCATCTTGTTGTCACTGTTACCACGCCAGTAAGCACCCGCTACGTTAAGTAGCGTGAAGTGTTGGCAGAAGCCCATATGTGGAACGTGTGGACCACGACACATATCGATGTATTCTTCATGATGGTACAGGCCTGGA
>NZ_JBFRSN010000334.1:0-9333 GCF_041473595.1 Vibrio sp. 10N.222.46.A1 | reverse complement strand
CTAATTAACTGGGCGAAACGAGAAGGGTTTGAAGTCCGTGATCATGATGGTTATGCCTTGGACATCAGCTTTGGCGAAGGCTTACAAGAAATCGGCATATTGCATCATGTAGATGTGGTAGAAGCCGGTGATTTAAACGCATGGCTGACACCTGCATTTGAGATGCACCAACACGGTGATGACTTATTGGGGCGAGGCGTTACCGACAACAAAGGCCCGTTAATGGCCAGTCTGTATATTCTCAAGATGTTTAAAGCGCTTGATGTAACACTCGACAAAAAAATAAGAGTGATCATCGGTGGCGCAGAAGAGACAACTTGGGAATGTGTAGAGCATTATTTTAATCATAATCCTCAACCGGATTATGGTTTCTCTCCAGATGGCGACTTCCCAATCGTTAATGGAGAAAAAGGCATCCTATATGCGTCATTACAACGAGAATTCCCAACTCACAATGGCCTAGGAACTTGTCAGATCGTAAGCATTGAAAGTGAGCGTGACAGAACATCCACCTGCTATCAATTATCGATTTATCTGACAGGAGAAAAAGCGGCTGAAGTAGCAGCAACATTTGAAACTTCAGCAACGGTCACTCTTGCCAATGTGGCACAAAGTGACAACCACCAACAAAAGGAGTTGTACTGCGTTGAGTTGTCAACGCCGTGGGAGAAATCTCGCAACCCGCATAAGGTCGATAACTGTATGGATCAGTTTGTTCGTCACATGCGACATGTTGAAGGGTTAGAC
This sequence comes from Vibrio sp. 10N.222.46.A1, assembly GCF_041473595.1. Classification (NCBI taxonomy): domain Bacteria; kingdom Pseudomonadati; phylum Pseudomonadota; class Gammaproteobacteria; order Vibrionales; family Vibrionaceae; genus Vibrio; species Vibrio sp. 10N.222.46.A1. Next base: position 8,586 of record NZ_JBFRSN010000334.1, on the reverse strand, counting down.
ACTAACTCTCGAAATTTAATTGATTTACTAGACGCGTGTTTTAGTGATTCCAATGATGCTTCGAAATTAGGGCTAGCACACCAAGATAATGAAATGGGGTCGACTACATGCTGTGTCTCCTCCATCAATTTGAATCAACATGGCTACAACTTGGATTTTGATTTTCGGTTTCCTAAAGGACTGACTATCGATCAAGCTCGTACCCAACTCCAGTATGTATCCCAACAATACGGAGTGAGATTGATTGAACACAAGTACTTACCTCTATCTTACCTCTCACCCGAAAGTGAACTTATCCAAGCAATGGGAAAAGCTTATTCCGAAGTTACCAAAATGGACGCTCAGTGCTTTAGTAAAGGTGCGGCTTCTTACGCGCGCGCGCTAAACAATGGTGTGGCATTCGGACCTACTTTTCCTGGTGATGTGACTCGTGTCCATGAGCCTAATGAAAGGCTCAGCCTCGAGTCATTAAAAAGAGCAATAACAATATACGTGAAAGTTCTCATATCACTTTAGGAGTAAATTATGAGAGATAAGGTTCAAGCACTTGCTGGAGGTATGATGGTATCCATCATCGTACTGGTTATCGCAGGTATATTTATTGGTGTGGGCGCTGGTGTTGTAAACCAAATGTCTGCTACCGACTCTGTTATTTGGGCATTCTTTAAGCTGATGTTAGATCTTGGCTTGATGGTCATGCGCAATCTACCGCCTTTCTTTGCGATTGGTCTAGCGTTCGCGCTGGCGAAATCTGAAAAAGGTTGGGCAGCCTTCACTGGCTTTACCATGTTCATGTGTTTCAACGTCGCTATCGGATCGATCGCTGCATTTCACGGATGGACTCAAGAAACTACAAGCGTTGCGTCATTAATGAATGATGCTGGCTACGACAAAGTAGCAGCGCAAAACTTCAACTCTTTATGGGGTGAGTCTTTAGGTATCTTCGCTTACAACATGGGGATCTTTAGCGGTATTCTTGTTGGTTGTATTACGGCTTGGATCCACAACCGTTACTACAAATTCGAAATGCCTGCACTCTTGAGCTTCTTCTCAGGCCCTCGTGCCGTAGTGATTTTTGCTTACTTCGCTATCATGCCTATCGCGCTGTTTGTTTACTACGCTTGGCCACCGATCGCTGGGGCACTGCAGTCCATCACTACCTTGATTACTAGCTCAGGTATTTTTGGCTCTTTCCTATTTGGCGTATTTGACAAAGGCTTATTGCCATTTGGCTTACATCACCTTATCGCCTTCCCTATTGAATACACTCGTGTTGGTGGCGTAATGGAGATTGATGGTGTTGTTTACGAAGGTGTTCGTAACATCATGAATGGCCAAATGAGTTCACCAGAGGCAACGAGCTACATTACACATAACTTTACCAGCGGTCGTATTCCAATCCAAATTGGTGGCCTGACGGGTGCTGCTTATGCAATGTACGTAACAGCAAAAACAGCCAATCGTAAGAAGGTAGCCGCTATCATGGTGCCTGCGGTATTTACGGCTGCTGTTATCGGTATTACCGAGCCACTAGAATATACCTTCCTATTCGTCCAACCATTCCTATTCTTTGCAGTGCATGTTCCGCTAAATGGTCTTGCTTATGTGATCACCGAAATGATGGGTGTTTCAATTCACGGTAATCAGCTGCTATTTATGGTGCCTAACCTACTACAACCTGAAAAGGTTCATGCTTGGGCTCTATTGTGGATTATCCCACTATACTTCGCGATTTACTTCTACACATTCAAGTTCTTCATCCTAAAGTTTGATTCAAAAACTCCAGGTCGCGAAGAAGAAGATGGTGATATCGCCCTGTATTCAAAAGAAGACTTTAAAAAGAAAAAGGATCAGACCTCAAAAGGACTGCCTGTTGAAATCATTAAGGCGCTGGGTGGAGCTGACAACATTGAGAACGTGACAAACTGTGCAACTCGACTGCGTGTTTCGCTGCATGACGAATCACTAACGGCAAGCGATAAAGTTTGGAAACAACAGCTCAACGCAATTGGTGTCGTCAGAATGAATAAAGGCATTCAAGTGATATATGGAGCCAACGTTATTACGATTGCCTCTGGTATCAAAGAAGCCCTTGGTGTCGACTCTTAGCTAAGCGTAACTTCCGTAACCCTACTGTTACGAATCTATAGAAACCAATAACTGACAATTCCTCCTGTGACTACAAGTCACAGGAAGGGATTCGTGCACCTGAAATATGGGAAATATAAAAATGAAAGCAATGACAAAACATGCAGTTACTTTACTTGCTCTTTGTGTTTCTGGCGTCCTACACGCAAACGAAAATACAACATCAAGCTGGTCTGAGCGCAACCCGATCGTCTTCTGGGGAGATAGAGCCAATGAGGACTGGAGCTATGTCGATGGTCTAGACGAAAGTCAAAAAAGCTTTTCAGAAAAACTCAAACGCTTGGATATTGATGACAGTGGTGACTGGAAAGTCTCATTTAGCGGTAATGTAAAAGCCGCAGTCGATAACCGTTGGAATCACATGTACGACGGAGAAAACCGCAAGAAAAATGAACTGCGTACTCGCATGCAATTCTCCACCGATGTGACTTACCAAGACTGGATGCGTGTATTTGGTGAAATTCGAACCAACTACACTAACCTCGATAGTCCGGGTCCAGTTGACGATGCCGGTACTGACTTCCACCAGTTGTTTACCGAATTCAAATTACTCGATGACGGTGAGCAATACCTAAGTACCCGCCTTGGTCGCCAAGAAATATACTTAAATGAATGGCAAATGATGAACCGTGAACCAACGCCAGTTCAATCAAGTTGGAATGCAGCCAGCGCAAAATACAGCGTAGCAGGCATCAATTTTGACGCATACTACGGCGAGGAAGTATTCCCTCTCTACAAAGATGGCAGCTTCGGTGGTAACTGGGATGATAAAACCAATGGCAAAAAATCGACCGGCTTATTCGCTAATTGGAGAACTGACTTCGGGGCAATGCAAGCCTACATAATGAGTAATAAACTCACCAATGAAAGCTTTGTTAATGCACCTGACGGTGACGTCGACATTCAAGTTTTAGGCTTACATGCACATGATTTTGTGAGTGAAGGGTTTGGTTACATGCTCGATGGTGTTTACCAATTTGGCGATCATGCAGGTAAAGATATCTCAGCCTACATGGCTTATGCCGATTTGAACTACAACTGGAAAGCAGACTGGAACTATCGCTTAGGTCTGAACCTACATTACGCATCAGGTTCAGATAAAGACAGCGACAAAGTGAACACGTTTAACCCTTTGTGGACAGGTGACCCACTGGGTTTCGCGCATGATGGCGCTTACGGTAACGCAATGCAGGTCGGTTCTTACACTGTGATTGAGTATCAGCCGAAACAATCCATCATCGCTGGCTTTATGTCGACATGGCGTGCCAACACAGATGATGCAATCTACACACTCAACCAAGATGTATTATTTGGTGCAGAGTCTGACGAAAAATACGCTTACACCCAGTTCTATCTGCAATTCCATAATTACATCACAGGCAACTTAAAGTCTGAGTTAAATATGTACTACGCATTAGATAGCGACTACACACGTGACGTAGTCGGCAGTAGCAGTGATGACATTTCCCGTGTTGAAATCGCACTGATCTATAACTTCTAACACTGCTTATCAGGTTAGTATGTTACTAAATGAATTCGCCCAGCAGTGCTGGGCGAATTTTTTAGACCATCATATTTCAGTTAATTGAATTACTCATCCGGCTGCTTGGTTCGAAGATCCACATATGGCCAGTAATGGTGCCCTACTCGAATCAAAAGTGTTGCTGCTGCTAAGATAAACGCTGCAACAGACAACCAAACGATGAGTACTGCATCCAACTCTTTCATGCCCAGAGTAATGTAACGAGCAATCGCCATCATCGCGATGTAAATCGGATATCGAACCGGGATCTTACCGTTCATCACAAACTGCTGAACCATCGCCAACACTTCTAAATAGATGAACATCAGTAGAATATCGGTCAATTGCACTCGACGTTCAGCAAAAACATGCATGAACTCTTCGACCATCGCAAACAAGGTCGCGAGCGTGATCGCTACCAGTAATACCGCTTCCATAATGTGAAATACTTTTAAAAACGGCTTACTAAAAGATTTAGGTAAGTGAGAAGGCATAGTCACTCTTCAAAAAATAATTAATCCAGTCTCTACATTAGCATGCGCTCTAGAGAAGCGACGAATACAAAAATGGCCCCACATTCACTGCAGAGCCATCGACTTGTTTTTTACTTAGCCACTTTCTAGTGGCTAACTAACCTTACAACAGAATCAGGTACGTTAAGAACACCACACACAGCCCGTAGATCAATGGGTGCACTTCTTTGCGCTTACCTGCAACAACCATTGTGAATGCGTAGCTGATGAAACCCATCGCCATACCGTTCGCTGGTGAGAAGCTTAGCACTGTGAACATGATGGTGAAGAAAGCTGCAATGCGTGACTCTTTCTTTTCCCAGTTAATCTGACCAAGACGACCCACCATGTAGATGCCTACCACAACCATCGCAGGCGCGACCATTGCCGCTGAGAAGATAGAGAAGATTGGGTATAGGAATAGAGACACTAGGAATAAGCCAGCCACCATGACTGCCGCTAAACCTGTTTTCGCACCTTGAGAAGAGGCAATACCCGATTCAGAGAAAGCAGTAATCGATGTGGTACCTAGAATTGAACCAATCACAGTACCGCCCGCATCAGCCACTAGCGCCGATTTTGCATTCGGCACTTTACCGTCTTTGTCGATGATACCTGCATCACGGCCAACACCCACAATCGTGCTCAATCCATCGAAGAAATCGACAATCAAGAAGATAAGTACGATGAACAACAAATCGAACATTTTCTCAGGCGTAAAAGCTGAGAAGTCAAAGATAGCGCCAAAGCTGCCTGCCATACTTGGTGGCATTGAAACGAATTGGTCAGGGATTGGGGCGTTTGATGTGCCCATGAATACATCAGCAAGAATGGTCAACACGATAGCTGAAACAAACGAGATAAACGTGGCCAACTTAATGTCACGAACCATACAGCCCAATGCAATGAAGATACTCACATAAGCGATAATCACTTTTGGATCGGAAATGTCACCTAAGCCAACCAGTACGAACGGATTAGAAACGATGATACCCGCATTCTTAAGGCCTAAGAAAGCAATGAACAAGCCGAGAGACACAGTAATCGCCAGCTTCAAGTCTTCAGGAATCGATTCAATCATCGACTTACGGATATTAGTCAATGAGAAAGCAAGATAAAGAATACCCGATAGGAAGATGCCAAATAATGCTTCATTCCAAAGTACCGCCACTGAACCACTTAACAATAAACCTTTGAAGAAGCCATTCATGCTCATGCCAGGTGCTAGCATGACTGGATAGTTACCCCAAATGCCCATGATAAGCGTTGCAATAGCAGCAGAAAGAGCGGTCGCCGTAAAGACTGCACCTTTGTCCATTCCCGGAATGCCACCCAAAATTGCTGGGTTAACCGCCAAGATATAACTCATCGCTAAGAAGGTAATAAAACCTGCGTATAGCTCAGTGCTGATCGTGGTCTTTCTCTCTGAGAGTTTGAACATGGTGTCAAGTGAGCCAGATGTCTTCTGGGCTTTCAGGGTGGAGTCAGTATTCACAACAAAACCTATGTATTAAATTAAGAAATTTGAGATTCAAATGCTGTGAGAATAGAGGGATCTCTACACTAAAAACTGTAGTCACCAAGGTAGGCTCGGTAGTAGAAACATTTGATCCATTTCATCAAACATATACAGCATTTAATCGTTTGCGCGGATTGTAAGGATTGAGATTAAAACTTCAACAAATTTTGTTCAGATCACATAAAAAACTGAACATGATCGGTCATTACATTTATAGGAAGATCAGACAAAGGATCATTTGAGAATAAATAACGATCAAGCCAGTTGTTCTCAATCATCTAAATATGCTACTCTTCGCCTCCATTTTTCTGACCTAATTTTCACCAGTTGTCTCTATTAGTTTTACTTGTTATCCCTTTTTAGATGCAACCAGCGGAACAAAAATTAGAGTCAGTGCTATCTTTTATAGTGTCGGTTTATCGCCCTCACTCAATCCAACCAACAGTGGAAATATACAGATGGGCAAAGGTACTCTTTACATCGTATCTGCACCTAGTGGCGCAGGTAAGTCGAGCTTGATCTCAGCAATGCTAGAAACCAATCCAACCTACGCAATGAAGGTATCTGTTTCACACACCACTCGCGGTATGCGCCCTGGTGAAGAAAATGGTGTTCACTACCACTTCGTAGAGAAGCATCATTTTGAAGACCTTATTAATAAAGGTGAATTCCTAGAGTACGCTGAAGTTTTCGGCAACTACTACGGTACTTCACGCGTTTGGATTGAAGAAAACCTAGACCGCGGTATCGATGTATTCCTAGATATCGACTGGCAAGGTGCTCGTCAGATCCGTGAACAAATGCCTCAAGCGAAGAGTGTATTCATTCTTCCACCATCAAATGGTGAGCTAGAGCGTCGTTTGAATGTTCGCGGCCAAGACAGCGACGAAGTTATTGCGAAACGCATGAGCGAAGCAAAATCAGAAATTTCTCACTATGCAGAATACGATTATGTGATCGTGAATGATGACTTTGATGCAGCCCTAATGGACTTCAGAGCTATCATTCGTGCGGAGCGCTTAAAAGAAGATAAGCAAGCAGCGAAATACAGCGGCATGCTTACTGCTTTATTGGCGGAATAATCTAGATCCCCTAGATTTTCCATTGAGATAAGTATACGGTGAACTAGAAAGTCTCTAGTTAAACTTGTATACTTTCTCGTCATCAAAAATTTATTAGTTAATTACTATTTGGAGTCCTCATGGCACGCGTAACTGTTCAAGACGCTGTTGAAAAAGTTGGCAACCGTTTCGACCTAGTTCTTATTGCGGCTCGCCGCGCACGTCAAATGCAAACTGGCGGCAAAGATTCACTAGTGCCTGAAGAAAACGATAAGCCAACGGTTATCGCTCTTCGCGAAATCGAAGAAGGTCTTATCACTAAAGACGTACTAGATGCTCGTGAGCGTCAAGAGCAACAAGAGCAAGAAGCGGCTGAGCTTGCAGCAGTAAGCAGCATCGCTCACACTCGCTGATAGAATCAACGTCATTCGAACTAATTAACCTTCCGGGCCTTTAATTTGTATCTATTCGATAGCCTCAAAGACGTTGCCCAAGAATACCTAACAGAGCCTCAAGTTGAGGCTCTGCGTCAATCTTATGTGGTAGCGAGAGACGCCCATGAAGGGCAAACCCGTTCAACGGGTGAACCATACATTATTCACCCTGTAGCTGTTTCAAGAATCCTGGCAGAAATGCGTCTGGATATAGAAACTCTGCAAGCAGCCCTACTCCACGATGTAATTGAAGACACTGAAGTTACAAAAGAGGAGCTAGAAGCTCAATTCGGCAATACCGTTGCTGAACTGGTTGATGGTGTATCTAAGCTGGATAAGCTTAAATTTCGTGATCGCAAAGAAGCGCAAGCAGAGAACTTCCGTAAGATGGTTCTCGCGATGGTGCAAGACATCCGCGTTATCTTGATCAAATTAGCTGACCGTACTCACAACATGCGTACGCTTGGGGCACTTCGTCCTGATAAGAAGCGTCGTATTGCTCGTGAAACCCTAGAGATTTATTCTCCGCTAGCTCACCGTCTTGGTATTCATAACATTAAGACAGAACTAGAAGAGCTGGGCTTCGAAGCCCTTTATCCTAACCGTTATCGCGTCCTGAAAAACGTAGTGAAAGCTGCGCGTGGTAACCGTAAGGAGATGATCCAACGTATCCATAGCGAAATCGAAGGCCGCCTTGAAGAAGTCGGTTTGCCTGCTCGCGTACTTGGTCGTGAAAAGAACCTGTTCTCCATCTATAACAAGATGAAAACCAAAGAGCAGCGCTTCCACACCATTATGGACATCTACGCTTTCCGCGTGGTGGTTGATACACCAGATACTTGCTATCGCGTACTTGGTCAGGCCCACAGCCTGTACAAGCCTCGTCCTGGCCGCATGAAAGACTACATTGCGGTACCGAAAGCCAACGGCTACCAATCTCTGCACACGTCAATGATCGGCCCTCACGGGGTGCCAGTTGAGGTCCAGATCCGAACTGAAGATATGGAGCAGATGGCAGATAAAGGTGTCGCGGCGCACTGGTCTTACAAAGGCAATGGCTCACGCAGTAGCAACGGGACAACCGCACAGGTTAAAGCACAACGTTGGATGCAGAGCTTACTTGAGCTGCAACAAAGCGCAGGTAACTCATTCGAATTCATTGAAAATGTTAAATCTGATCTGTTCCCAGATGAGATCTTCGTATTCACGCCGAAAGGTCGCATTGTCGAACTTCCAGCAGGCGCAACAGCAGTCGATTTTGCTTACGCGGTACATACCGACGTCGGCAACATGTGTGTCGGTGCTCGTGTAGACATGAACCCTTACCCACTCAGCAAATCGCTGAAGAATGGCCAAACTATTGAGATCATCAGTGCTCCGGGCGCACGTC
>NZ_JBFRSN010000333.1:0-1980 GCF_041473595.1 Vibrio sp. 10N.222.46.A1 | reverse complement strand
AGATAAAGCTGAGTGATCATCTCAGAATCATCAATCATCAATCATCATATTTCTATGTTTATCAAGAATTAATGGTACTTCTCGCTCTACCTTATCTATTTTAAGTTGAAGCTCTTTTGCCAACCCCTCTTCTTCTCTTGTTAGCTGCGTTGCCAGATAATGAAGGAATAGCTCATGAGCCTCTTTCATCGCAACAGAAACACCAGAATAAAAAGCCGCCTGCTCTATCATTCCCACATGGTATTTATTCGCCGCATCAATCACGCTTACCGCATACAAATCCGAAATGCTTTTCAAATCAGATAACGGAATGACTCGGTCCTCGTACACAGAGTGAAAACTGTCCATAACCTCATTTGAGGTAGCTTCGCTTTTTAAGTTGCTTACAACTAAAAAGATAGAAAAGAGCAGTGGAACTAGAAGAAGCTTTGTTGATATTGATTTCATATAATCCTGAAAAATAATGCATGGGAATTTACTAATAATGATAATTATATCACGTTTTTTTATTATTTTATCATTGACTTATAAGCCAGCCACCTAAACAGGCCAGTTCAGGCAGTGATTATTTCTCAACTATTTTGTAATGAAATGGCAATATAATTCAAACAATTAAACAATTCACAGCATAGAGCGAAGTGAAATTGATACAGATCTCGCAGCACACGAACGGTGCTGATGGACTTTCAACCAAAACAAGCTTACAACCACTTACATTGTTGAAAAATATGTTATTTTTCTTTTTGATTAAAAATAAAAAATAGCCGCTAGTTAGCGGCTATTTTGTCAAAACAGAACGAAGCTTCGACGACTTTTAGTCTCTCTACTTAATCTCGTCTACTATTCAAATTCTTCTATTTCTTAGTTTCTTCTACTTTTTCGTCTCTTCTACTTCTTAGTCTCTTCAACTACGGCTTTCATCAATACCGAGGTATCCATGCGGCCTTGTCCTTCCGCAGACAATGCCTTGTAAGCGTTGTTGGTTTTTTCGGTCAGTGGAAGTTGGATGCCTTGGCGCTCAGCTTCATCTAAGCAGAAACCTAAGTCTTTGATCATCCAATCAATGGCGAAGCCGAAATCGAACTTGTCTTGCGCCATTGTGGTCGCGCGGTTTTCCATCTGCCATGAACCTGCTGCGCCGTTTTTAAGGCAATCAACCAGAGTTGGGATATCCAAACCTGATTTTTCAGCAAGTACCAAGCCTTCAGATAAACCGTTCAATACACCCGCAATGCAGATCTGATTGACCATCTTTGCGCGTTGGCCTTGGCCGACTTTACCCATCAGAACTGACGACTTACCGTAAGCTTCGAACACAGGTTGAAGGTCGTTGAAAAGCGCTTGTTCGCCGCCACACATGATGGTTAGCACGCCGTTTTCTGCGCCCGCTTGGCCACCAGACACTGGCGCGTCCATAAAGCGAACACCAGCTTGCTTCGCTGCCACTTCAAGCTCTTCAGACAGCACAGCAGACGTTGTAGTGTGGTCGACAAGAATCGCGTTTGGCTTCATTGCTGCCAATGCGCCTGTTTCGCTGGTTGTCATGCTGCGTACGTCGTCATCATTACCTACACAAACCAATACCACGTCAGCTTCTGCGACACACTCAGCCACAGATTCTGCCGTTTTACCTTGGTGTTTATCAGCCCAGTCTAATGCTTTGTTGTGAGTGCGGTTAAACACCGTTACTTCAAAACCGGCTTTGACTAGGTGGCCTGCCATTGGGAAGCCCATAACGCCTAGCCCGATAAAACTTACTTTCATTTCTTTCTCCTTTTATTTGACCAAGTCATCGCTATGAAAAGATCGAACACTCTCAATCAACGCATCAATAAGCAGGGTCAAAGCCTTTGGCTGATATTTTCTTTCTTTGTACACTAAATACGCTTGGCGATCACCCCGATGATACTCAGGGAGCACTTGAATCAAATTCATCTCGGGGGATACATGACGAAAAGGCAATGAAGCAAGCCCCAAGCC
>NZ_JBFRSN010000332.1:0-693 GCF_041473595.1 Vibrio sp. 10N.222.46.A1 | reverse complement strand
AAATTAGACTGAATTAGCTCAACGGTGATGTGACTACATCGCCGTTTTTCGTTTATAGTGAAAGAGTAAATTACTTTATTACTTAAGGACGAATAATGAAGAAAGTACTCATCACCGTTTTAAGCAGCCTTGCTGTGGTATCTTGCGCTAGTACTAGCGAGTCAGAACAAGTTAGTTCAACTTCTGATATTAACTATTCCCAACTATCACAAACAGCCCTTATGACCGCTGTAGACATGTGGTCTCAAAAAAATGAAGCAACACCATTTACGAGCACCCTTGCTAATTCCCTAAGTGACAAAGAATCTGTAACAAATGAGCAAGCTATAGGTGGAGTAGGTTCCATGCTAGCTCTTGCCCAGAATACCCTTGATAACTTTGACAACCAAGAGCTCGAAATGCTTTTCCCTGGAATGTCGACGCTTGATTCTACCGGTTTAACGTCAGTATTGGACTCAAAAACATCTGTTGAAAATGCATTTTCAGGATTAGGTATGGATTCATCAATGGTTGCGGCGTTTGCACCAATCATTATTCAAGGGCTAGAGTCACAAGGCGCAACAAGCGGTCTCGTTGATTCACTCGAAGCTATTTGGTTGTAATAACCAGTGATTAATAATTGATTTAAAATACTTAAAGGGCGCTTCGGTGCTCTTTTTTGTGCGTTGAATAAAAGAGATACGAGATACGAGA
>NZ_JBFRSN010000331.1:0-5543 GCF_041473595.1 Vibrio sp. 10N.222.46.A1 | reverse complement strand
GATACTAGGATCGAGATACCTACTGTTTTTTTTGTATTGCCCGATTTGTTTGATTTAGTTTTCGGCATAATCAGTTTGATTCTTCCTTGTTTAAGTCAGGCGCAGAAGTACGAACAATAATGGCGTTTATTTGGTCGTTTTCTACGTACCATTCTTTGGTACTTCTTGCTTCTTCTTTTGTGTTTGCTCTTAATATCACTCGGTAATATTTTTCATAAGGAGAAGAAATAGGCTGATAAACTGACGGTGACAGGTTATCAATAAAATCGTCAGCGCTTTGCTTGCTAGAGAAAGTCGCAAGTTGCACCAACCAATGTGATGAACTTGGTGTTAACTTGTTGCTTTGCAATACTTCTACAGCATCAACTTTACTTGCGTAACGAGGAAGAGCCGCTAAGTCTTTATCTTCGCTTATAAAGACAATATCTTTTACTTCGCCGGAGACGATGTAACGCTGACTGAAATTAGGCAAATACGTGAAGTCACGAGCTCGTTGAGCATGGGTGTTGGTATACCAGAAATCGGTTAAGCCAATGCTCGTTGCGATTAAACAAAAGAAGAAAAGGCTAGTGATTAAGTAACGTTTACGCCTTGTTGGCTTCCTTACTTCTGGGAGCTTCACTTTGATGCGGCAGTAAACGCCGCTAGTATTGCGATATTGGCTGATGGTTTGCTCTAACTGATAGGTGAATGCTTTCAATTGGTCAGCATTACCTTCACGATATTGGCCTTTGAATCCAATATTTATGAAGAGGTAAACTATCTCTAGAAGGTCAATCAGTTTGTGAGGCTGTCGTGCTGCTTTCTCTGCAACAGAGAAAAACAACTCACCACCATTGCGCATGCCGAAGAGCTCGCTAAGCAGTGTTTTGTTTTCCCAACCGTTTTTTTCTCCCCACTCGGAGTAGATGATGAATTCATCAATGACCACTGCATACAAAAAGCAGAGTTTATCGATAACAGCAATAGGGTAAGTAAGCTCGGTTGCTTGAGCTTTTATGTCGTTTATACCCTGTATCAACTGTTCTCTAAAAATCGCTAAATCTTCAGGTTCAGATAAGGTTGAGAGCTTGAGTGTTTTGGTTAGTAAATCGCTACTGATATTGAATAATTGATTCTCTGCCTTATCAAAGTGTCGCAAAAACTCTTCTTGGGCGCTGGTAGAATGTACAGCGACCAATTTAGAGGCTACCTGATCAGTTTCGTTATCCTTAGAGCCCTTTGTCGCTTTGTCGATGATGAGAGTTTCTTCATCTAAATAATCCATAACCATTATCTCAACGCATATAAAACGACTTCAAGGGTTGGTATACGAGCATCGACATGCAACGCGATGGCATCACGAGTGTCGAGCATATCCAACCAATTTCTATCTTTGGTATCGACTTCAAAATAAGCCACGCCTTGCATTGGCTTGAGTTCACTTGGCGCAATTGGTAAGGGTTTCAAAGAGATACCCGACAGAGAGCTTCTTACTAATTCGACAATTTTATTATTACTGCTTAGCTTCGCGGAAATAGGAAATAGCTCATTGAGCTCTGTGCTACTGATATCAGATTTAACGCTTAGAACGAAACGTCGGTTATAGATGCTACTAGGATCTTTGATCAACGTACGCAGTAACCTACGCTTTTCAAACAGTGATATATCCCATTTGAATTCAATAACAGAGTCTTGTTGAACCAATGTTAGCAAGTTTCTAAGACTAGAAAACAGCGGGTTAAAGTTATCGTATAATTTGTCATACTTTAAGGGCGGACATTCATCAGGAATAGCAGGTGTTAGTGCCATGACCTGAGCCTCAAACTGCTTCAATTTAGAATATAATTCGTGAGTCGGGTATTTGGTGTTGCTGATGGTTAATTCGAACCACGGTAACCATGAGCTCAGAGTTTGAAGCCATAAAAAGTCTTGCATCATAGATTGAGGACTTTTTTGATCTTGTCCTGCTTCAAGACGTTTCAGAAGGTTTTGAGCTCGGTTACTGACGAGTGCGTGAATCTCTTTAACTCGCTCGACAAGCAGAGTAGAAGCTCCGTAATGTAGACATGCGGGAATAAAAGATCTGTCATAGATCACTTCATCTGAATCACTGATTTCTAATATCTTAGCAACAGGAATCAGAGTAAAACCAGATGTGTCTTCACCGGCGAATTTTAGCCCAATATTTAGCTGTGCGACATCGACTTCAACGGTAGAGTTTTCTGATGTTGATGTGTCAAATACATTGATTGATTGGGTGATATAGCGACTTTGTTCCTGCCCATCTTCACAATAATCTTTGTTACCTTGTAAAGAAATCGGTAATGCGAGGTAAACGATGGTTTCTATGGTGCCTTGAGGTATATCGACAACGATTTCTTGCTTAAGGTTGAACTGAGTTCCATCGGGAAATACACCGGAGCAGCTCGGTATAGACAGTTTACCAATCTTCAATAGATCGTGATTAAGTACTAATTCGGTGATGCCATAAAAAGGAGAGAAACCAGCTAATGTCTCTATATTCTGACGAATGTAGTTCTGCACATAGCGATCTTGTTGCTGAAAGTGCTGAGGTGCTATAAACATTCCTTCTTGCCACACTACTTTTTTGAAAGCGTCCACGTAATGTCCTTTTCTATTATTTTTATATATTGGCTTGTGCATTTAAAGATTTACCACCAGCTGGAGTCGGGCTGTATTGAGGCTAACTCCGCTTTCTTACCAGTAATCGTTAACTCTAAAGTTTGCTCAGGATCTGCTGGCATCATTAAAACAGTTTTCGCTGTACTGTTCTGGTAATCGGCGAATTCAATCAATGCGGCAATATATTGAGTGTTCTTGTTAATATCTAACGTCAGTTGTTGCTCTGAGTTGGGCAGCACAATAGGCAGTACTTGTTTTGAAACTAAGTTTGCAGCCAACAACTGTAGGTCATTATTGTACAAATCAATAAAAGGCAATTGTTTAAACAGTTGCTGATCTGTGAGTTGGTAAAGCCTAACGACAACAGGGTTGGCTTGAGCATCATTGTATTGGTTGACCGTCGTATCCGCTTTAACTGTCAGTGAGTATTGGGTGACAACAGGGGCGGGGTCTGACGATGAGCACGCAGTTATCATTAAACAAAGAGACAATAGCATTAAACGTTTCATTCTTGCCTCTCACTTTGCTTTTGCATATTTTCCATAAATAATGCTTTGAACTGACGTCTGAAGTCCCCATTGTCTTGACGGTGTTGGAAGTGCTTTCGATAGATCTTCCAATATTTTTTATCCTTGTTGGAAAAAATGCCGTCACTCACGTATTCGCTAAACTGGTTTTCAAGTTGCTTTGGTGCAAATTCGTTTAGAAACTGGTCTACCGTTTGTTCCAATGCCTCAAAAAGAGCTTTTTGTTGTAGCTGTGGGTTCTGTAAGTATTGTTGGTTTTTTTCCGTCAGTGTGATGAGTTTGTCTATCGACTCTTCAATTCGTGTGTTGTTCTCGGCATTGACAGGAAAATATTCCAACTCAGCAGAGGGCAGGGAGCCTCCTCTGTTGTGAACGACTTCGTCTACTTCAATGTTGGGAACGACTTTATCGCTATCTAAATCTTCAAAGGGGTCTGACGAGAACGGGTCGTCACTCAGAACATTCGTTGAAGAAAAGTTTGAGGCTTTCTTAACTATCGTCACTTCAGGCGTAGTATCCAAAAAGTCTGTGTCATTGTCGTCAAGCTTTAAGTTGAAAGGTTCTATAAAAAGATCATCCTGATTGGTGTTATTCGTAGCATCCACTTTAGGTGCGCTTAACAGGCTAACTAACAGTGTGTAGTGACCTAATTTTATAATATCGCCATCGGAAAGTATGTATTCTTTCTCTCTTATCAATGATTTATCGTTTAACGTAGCACCATTGTTACTAACGTCTTTGATGGCGTACCCGCGTTCAGTGGGGTAGAGCTGGCAGTGAGTTCTTGAGACCCATTTGGTTTGGTCAGGTAGCGCAATATCACATGATGGCGAACGACCTAAGCTTCCGCCATTTTCAGGCAGGTAAACGACTCTAGAGGTAACGACCTCTTCAGCAGGTATAGAAATCATGTGGACACTGATAGACAATGGTTACTCCTTGCACTTGGATATAGCTGAGTTAAAACTATTTAAAAACCCGGAATAGGTTTTAAGGAATCGATTTGAAAAGTAGACCCCCATATTTTTGGTATCTAAGTTCATCGAGTTGAAGTAATCGAGTGGCAATGAAGCCTTCTCAAGTTCTCTTTCAAAGACTAAACCATCTTCTAGAACAACATCAATTTCCCTTTGCTTTAAAAGCTTTAGTAGTACTTTAGCATCTCGTGGCTGCATTACGACGTTAAATCCATTTCGTTTGAGCCAAAACCATTTACTAGAGCCAAATTTTGCAGAAAAATTCAGATTTAATTTTGATAGTTCATTAATATCAGGCTTTACGCCTGGGCCAAAATACCAATTTAAAGTCTGTTGCGCGATTGGTTCTGAGAGTGTTGCATACTCGTCACGTTCAGAGGTTTGGGTCGCAACGAAGAAACCGTGTTGTCCGCCACCATGAACACGTAGTTGTGCGTCAGACCAAGTTGTCATGGTTAACTGATAAGGTTGGCCCATTACACCTAGTGCACACTTAACCTTGTCTAAAGCAATTCCTTGCATCTCGGAATTTTCATAGGTTTGGTAGGGAGGCCAATCTTGCGTCGTGAGCATTAATCGAGATGGTCCAATTTGAACTTTAGCAAAAGTATTCATTGACCAAAAGGTAGCAATGAGCAGAGTTGCCAATGGCAATTTACTTGCAGAGGCTCTAGTTAACATCATTAGAGTGTCCTATTAGCTCAGAGATTTTCAAGATAGATACTGGCGGGTAATAATCGAGCTTATGTGCAGCCTCGATATTAACAATATATGAATATTGGCTTAGTGATTCTATTGGAATGTCCGAAGCTTTTTGGGTTCCTTGTAATATGTTTTTCGCTTTATATCCGGCGAATTGGCCAACATTGTAGTAACGGCTAACAATGCCAAACAGGGCTTTATGGCTTCTTATTGGGCTTTCGGTTGCTGAGAATGTGGGAATACCTTTTGAATGTAGCCTTGATACTACCTCGCCTCCTTGCGCAATGATGTATGAATCAGGCGGCAAATATGCCATATCAACACCTTCTTGTTTCATATTATCAATTGTGAGGCTAATTAGGTTGCTGTTTGACCTAATTTTATCAATATTTAGTGGGTACAAGATAACACGCTTGTTATGAATTTCCGATAACTCAAGCATCTTATTTGCTGTGATAATCGAATTATTTTCTTCGGCGTTATATATCACCCCAATACTTGAAACGTTAGTTAGCTTTTCAATCGCTTTAAATTGTATTTCATGAGGTACGATATGGGATACCCCGGTAAAGTTTCTTTCTTTAGAAAATAAATCAGTTACCAGTTTAGAACCCACAGGGTCGGTGACAATACTGAACACCACGGGTGTAGAGTTAGTCTTTCTAAATTCGCTTGGTTCATTATAAGTACCTAGTAACTCAAGGGTGATAGT
>NZ_JBFRSN010000330.1:0-3788 GCF_041473595.1 Vibrio sp. 10N.222.46.A1 | reverse complement strand
AATTCCCCTTTAGTTCAGTTGGTAGAACGGCGGACTGTTAATCCGTATGTCGCAAGTTCAAGTCTTGCAAGGGGAGCCAAATTCAGAAAAAAGCTCAATCGAAAGATTGGGCTTTTTTCGTATATAACTGCGACTAACTTGTTCCAAGTTAATATCACACCCGAATCGTCGGACCGTGCTACCCGCCCGCGTTTAAGTCTCGACAAGGGGGCCAAATTTAAAGAAGCCGCATCACTCGATGCGGCTTTTTGCGTTTTAACGTACTCACTTTCCTAAAAGCCCTCTAAGCAACCGAGCAACAGCCTTGAGTTAGCAACAATCAATTGACTCAAAAGTTCGCTATTTACTTCAATCAATTTCGACCTTTTGGCCGAAGACAAAAGTGAAATCACTGAGTACTCAAATGATCAGACAAAGATCATTGTGATATACCGCTGCACGCTCACACCATCAAAATCTATGTCTATACTTACTGCAGCTTTGGTAATCAATCGATTACCTGATGTTTTTTTCACCAAGTGTCTAAATCCCTAGTGATCCTTGGTTGTTATTAGGTGAGCAAAACAGGATAATATCGGGATCGGAATCTCAAGAATTAATCCATTATGACCGAATACCTTTTGTTGTTGGTTGGCACAGTGCTAGTCAATAACTTTGTGCTAGTGAAGTTTTTAGGGCTATGTCCATTTATGGGCGTCTCCAAGAAGTTGGAGACTGCAATTGGCATGGGCCTCGCGACGACTTTCGTTCTGACGTTAGCGTCGGTATCTGCATACCTAGTAGAAACCTACATCCTTACCCCTCTGGGTATTGAATACTTGCGTACCATGAGCTTTATCTTGGTTATCGCGGTGGTTGTTCAATTTACGGAAATGGTCGTTCACAAAACTAGCCCTACCCTTTATCGCCTATTGGGTATCTTTCTGCCGCTTATCACCACCAACTGTGCGGTATTAGGTGTGGCACTTCTGAACATCAATGAAAACCACAACTTCATTCAGTCGATCATCTATGGTTTTGGCGCAGCGGTGGGTTTCTCTCTTGTATTGATCCTATTTGCTGCAATGCGTGAACGTATTGCGGTTGCTGATGTTCCAATGCCATTTAAAGGCGCGTCGATTGCGATGATCACAGCTGGCCTAATGTCTCTGGCATTTATGGGCTTTACTGGGTTGGTGAAATAAGCATGAGTACCATTTTAATTGCGATCATTGCACTCGCCGCTTTAGCCGCTATTTTTGGCGCTATTTTGGGCTTTGCTTCTATCCGTTTTAAAGTTGAAGCCGATCCGATCGTCGATCAAATCGACACTATTTTACCGCAAACTCAATGTGGCCAGTGTGGCTACCCTGGTTGTCGCCCATACGCGGAGGCGATCGCGAACGGAGACAAGATCAACAAGTGTCCTCCAGGCGGCCAAGCAACCATTGAGAAGCTCGCAGACTTAATGGGCGTAGAAGTTGAAGACTCCGCTCATGACTTAGATAACAAAGTAAAAACCGTTGCCTTCATTCATGAAGATATGTGTATCGGCTGTACCAAGTGTATTCAAGCCTGCCCTGTTGACGCCATTGTTGGTGGCACCAAGGCACTCCACACAGTAATCAAAGATGAATGTACAGGTTGTGATCTATGTGTCGCACCGTGCCCTACTGACTGTATCGAAATGATTCCAGTGGCAACAACGACTGAAAATTGGAAATGGCAGATGAACATCATTCCTGTTACTGATATCACTAACCAAGCAACTGATGCGACCGCGTCAGAGCCTAAGGCATAGGGTTAGTATGATCTCTTTAATTGAACAAATTCGCACGGGCTCTATTTGGAACTTCCCGGGCGGTGTGCACCCTGCTGAAAACAAGAAACAGTCGAATACTACTGACATCGTGCATGCAAGGCTCCCAGAAGAAATCGTTCTTCCAGTGAAACAGCATATAGGTAAGCCTGGTAACTTATTGGTTACTGTCGGTGATGCCGTACTCAAAGGTCAGCAACTTACTGCCTTAGAGACTGGTTTTACTTTGCCAGTACATGCGCCAACATCGGGTGTGATTACCGCTATCGAACCACGAACCACCGCTCACCCTTCTGGCTTGAGCGACGTGTGCGTGGTTATTAAACCTGATGGCTTAGACGCTTGGATTGAAAAAAATCCAGTTGAAGATTTCTCGACAAAGACCTCTGACGAACTGCTTGATGTGATTCGCCAAGCTGGTATTTCAGGCATGGGCGGCGCAGGCTTCCCTACGGCTAAGAAGCTTCAATCAGGCTTAGGTCGTACCGACATTTTGATCGTCAATGCTGCGGAATGTGAACCTTACATCACCTCTGATGACAAGTTGCTTCAAGAACATGCCGACGAAGTATTAAAAGGCATCGAAGTGGTTGAACACATTCTTCAACCAAAGCTGACGGTTATCGGCATTGAAGACAACAAACCAGATGCGATAAAAGCACTTGAGATTGCTGCGAGAGACAAAGATATCGTCATTCGTGTTATCCCAACTAAATACCCTTCTGGTGGTGAGAAGCAGCTTATCAAGATTCTCACCAACAAAGAGGTCCCAGCTGGCGGCATCCCTGCAGACATTGGTGTTTTGGTTCAGAACGTCGGCTCTCTTTACTCGATTAAGCGAGCGGTAATTGACGGCGAACCTGTGGTTAACCGCGTTGTGACATTAACCGGTAAAACCTTTAAGCAACCTCGTAACGTTTGGGCGCTATTAGGCACACCAGTACATGAGTTACTTGAAGAGTTTGGCTACAAAGCCGATAAAAAACTGCCGCGTTTGATTTTGGGCGGCCCGATGATGGGCTTTACCTTGCCGCATGCCAATGTGCCAATCACCAAAACGTCGAACTGTATTTTAGCGCCAACGCGTCGTGAGATTTCACCAAGCACTTACGAGATGGAATGTATTCGTTGCAGCGCGTGTGCTGAAGCTTGTCCTGCGTCTCTACTTCCTCAACAACTGCAATGGCACGCCAAAGCCAACGAGTTGGATAAGTGTGAAGAACTGAATATTAAAGACTGTATTGAATGCGGTGCTTGTGCATTTGTCTGCCCAAGTGAAATTCCTCTTGTTCAGTACTACCGCCAAGCAAAAGCTGAGATCAAAACTCGAAAAGATGAAGCCGCTGCAGCAGAGCGCGCCAAGATTCGTTTCGAAGAGAAAAACGCTCGTATGGAGCGCGACAAAGCAGAACGTGAAAACCGCTTTAAGAAAGCAGCTGACAACCGTCGTAAAGACATGAAATCAGCCGACGGTGACGATGCAATTGCTGCGGCGATTGCGCGTGTTAAGGCACAAAAAGCGACAGCAGACCAAGCTCCTAATGCGGAACCAGCGGTGAAACCTGCGGTTGCGGCTGCGATTGCCAAGGCAAAAGCAAAACAAGCTGCGGCTCAGAAAGCGGATAGCGCTGAACCAGACAATTCTGAAATGTCGAAACTGCGTGAAGAACGTAAACGACAAGCTCGAGAGCGCAAGGCACAACAAGCAGCAACTGATGCTCCTGCAGAAAAATCAGGTGACGCTAAGAAAGACGCGGTTGCTGCGGCTATTGCTCGCGCTAAAGCCAAGAAGGCTCTACAAGTGGAATCTTCTACTCAAACAGAAAGCGAGGCTCCAGTTGCAAGTACTGGCGACGCTAAGAAAGATGCTGTCGCTGCGGCCATTGCTCGCGCTAAAGCCAAGAAAGCTCAACAAGCGGAATCAGCTACTCAAACCGAAAGTGAAGCTCCAGCTGAAAGTACTGGCGACGCTAAGAAAGATGCTGTTGCT
>NZ_JBFRSN010000329.1:0-10918 GCF_041473595.1 Vibrio sp. 10N.222.46.A1 | reverse complement strand
CTTCTGATCTCGGGTCAGCACATCAAGAATTCCAAGTACCGACGAATCTTGTTCAACACCTTTGGTTTCGCAGCCGCGAAAGCCTAGCCGATGACGGTCTTGTTTATGACCCTATTGCAGCACAAGCCTGCAAGCGTTGCCAACTCGCACCTGAATGCCTTACCGGTGAACTCGACCAGCAACAACTCCTTTACGCGACACTGACTCAACTTTGTGACTCTCAAGTTCAACAGTTTTTATCTCATAACCCAGATGCTTGGATTATTAACGTGGGAGCAGGGCTCGATACCCGTTTCTACCGTTTAGATAATGGCCGCTGTCATTGGGTTGAGCTAGATGTAACCGAGAACTTAGTTTGGCGACAACGCCTGTTCCACAAGAATGAACGCTACCGTCTAGAGTGTGGCTCGGTGGATGACCTGACCTGGTTGGATGAACTTAATATTCCAGAACAAGCCTCAGTGATGGTGGTGTGTGAACATGCTCTGCTGGATTGTAATGAACAACAGACGGCGAACTTTATTCAATCTTTGAGTCGTTATTTTACCCACGCACATGCGTGTTTAGTGTTAGCTGGAGATAAAAGCTCTAGTGCTCTGGGGCAAAAGCTCGGTTCTGGAAAATACGCACATGGCTTATCTTCTCCGATAGACAGCGTCCTTAATTGGCTGCCATGGGCTCAGTGGGTAAAAGCGTTTTCTCCACTTGACCAGCAGTGTAATCGTTGGAAATTGTGGCAGCGACTTCTTTGTAAAATCTCTCAGGTCAAAAAGCGTTTAACGCCGCAGTTAGTGCTTGTTAAGTGGTAGTGCTAGCGGTTCTGTTGGCAGGTATCTGAATACTTGCCTCGTTATAGCTATTCGTTATCGATAAAAGGCAAGCGCCTCCCCACACCATAGTGAAAGCCCACTCACTAGGTTAAACTATCGCCTCTAATCTAAGAGGTGATCGTGAAGTTATTTAATCCCCAAACTATTTTTCAAACGTTATCCAATCAGGCGATGCACAAAAAAGTGCTGTTGCTCGCGATCCCGATGGTTCTTTCTAATATTACGGTTCCACTGTTGGGCTTAGTCGATGCTGCGGTTATCGGTCACTTAGAGCATTCTTGGTATTTAGGTGGTGTCGCTTTGGGTGGGACTATGATCAGCGTGACCTTTTGGTTGCTTGGTTTCCTACGAATGTCGACGACGGGACTGGCCGCGCAATCTTATGGGGCGAACGATGGCAAGCAACTTGGTTTAGTCTTTGTGCAAGGCGTGACCATGGCACTAGGGTTTGCTGGTTTCTTCTTGCTATTGCATAGCTTTGTTGCGGATGCGGTTTTCTCTCTGAGTAGTGCCAGTGACCAAGTGAAACACTATGGTCAGCAATATTTCTCTATCCGAGCATGGAGTGCGCCTGCTGCGTTGACTAACTTTGTGCTGTTAGGTTGGTTACTCGGAACCCAAAATGCCAAAGCACCCATGTGGATGGTGATCATTACTAATATCACCAACATCGTTTTAGATATCGTATTTGTGATTGGCCTCGGCTGGCAAGTGGAAGGCGCAGCATTGGCATCTGTAATGGCTGATTATGCCGGTTTAACATTTG
This sequence comes from Vibrio sp. 10N.222.46.A1, assembly GCF_041473595.1. NCBI lineage: Bacteria > Pseudomonadati > Pseudomonadota > Gammaproteobacteria > Vibrionales > Vibrionaceae > Vibrio > Vibrio sp. 10N.222.46.A1. The sequence goes on along the minus strand of NZ_JBFRSN010000329.1, from coordinate 9,322 downwards.
GCCTGATTTGTGTTTACCGAATCTGGGTGAAGAAGCAGTTACCATCGCCATGGGATCTGCTTAAGAAAACCAGTCAAGGTTTGAGTCGTTTCGTAAAACTGAATCGCGATATCTTCCTTCGTTCACTATGCCTACAAACGACTTTCACTTTCATGACCTTCCAAGGTGCAAGCTTTGGCGATGATGTTGTTGCGGCCAATGCAGTGTTAATGAGTTTCTTGATGATCATCTCTTATGGGATGGATGGTTTTGCCTATGCAATGGAAGCTATGGTTGGTAAGGCGATAGGCGCGAAAGATAAAGAAGAGCTTAATCAGTCTTTAATTGGTACTTTCTTCTGGAGCTTTAATATTTGTTTGGTGCTGACCACAGTATTCGCGATCGCTGGGTCTAATTTAATTAATATGATCACCACTATCCCAGATGTAAAAAGCCAAGCTGAGGTGTATCTGCCTTGGTTGATCGCAATGCCACTGGTTTCAATGTGGTGCTTCTTGCTGGACGGTATCTTCGTAGGCGCAACCAAAGGCAAAGATATGCGTAACAGTATGTTTGTTGCGACCTGCAGTTTCTTCGTAATTTTCTACTTAGCATCAGGTTTTGATAACCATGCGCTGTGGCTAGCAATGTTGAGCTTTATGGCGGTGCGTGGCATCGGTCTCGGTGTTTTATTTATTTCTCAGTGGAAGAAAGGTGAGTTTCTCGCCTAGCTTAGTTCAGAGAACGAAAAATAAAACAGCAAGCTCATGGCTTGCTGTTTATGTATTTGGCCTACAGGTGGTCAAATAGTCCTGTTGGTTCTTTGTTTAGAACAAACGGTTAAGTCCGTTAAGCGCTGCTACGCGATACGCCTCGGCCATCGTCGGATAGTTAAAGGTGGTATTCACAAAGTATTCGATGGTGTTGGCTTCGCCTTTTTGTTCCATGATCGCCTGGCCAATGTGAATGATTTCAGCGGCACGTTCACCAAACACGTGGATACCTAAAATCTCTTTAGTTTCACGATGGAAAAGTATCTTCAAGCTACCAATATCTTTACCTGCAATTTGAGCGCGAGCTAAGTGCTTGAATGAAGAACGTCCCACTTCATACGGTACTTTAGCTGCAGTAAGCTCTTGCTCGGTTTTACCGACAGAGCTGATCTCAGGAATGGTGTAGATACCTGTTGGGATGTCTTCGATAAGGTGTCGTTCTGCTTCACCTTTCACCACTGCTTGGGCCACAAATCGACCTTGGTCATAAGCAGCACTTGCTAGGCTAGGATACCCAATCACATCACCGACAGCGTAAACATGTTCAACACTGGTTTGGTAGTTGCTGTTGACTGATACTTGTCCACGAGAGTCCGCTTCTAAGCCAACCGCACCAAGGTTCAGTTTATCAGTATTACCCGTTCGACCATTGGCATACAGTAGGCAATCGGCACGCATTTTTTTACCTGACTCGAGATGAATGATTACACCATCATCTGTTCCTTCAATTTTCTCAAAGGTCTCATCGTTACGAATAACAACACCACTGTTCCAGAAGTGGTAAGAAAGTGCATCTGAGGTTTCGTTATCTAAGAAGGACAACAGGCGATCGCGAGTATTAATGAGATCGGTTTTAACGCCTAAACCGCGAAATATAGAGGCATATTCACAGCCGATAACACCAGCACCATAGATGATGATGTGCTGAGGATCGTGTTTAAGAGAAAGAATTGAATCGCTGTCGTAGACACGTTCATGCATGAAGTCGACGTTGTCTGGCTGATAAGGACGAGAACCTGTCGCGATAACAAATTTGTCTGCGCTGTAGTGTTCTTCAGTACCGTCGCTTTGCATTACGGAGATCGTGTGGGTATCGATAAAACGTGCAGTACCGAAGACTAACGTGCATTGGTTGCGATCGTAGAAACCTTGGCGCAAGCGAGTCTGTTTGTCGATGACCGATTTAGCATGCCCCAGAATATTGGAAAATGTTGAGTGGATACTTTTATTGTTCTGACAAAACAGAGGGTTACTGTTGAATTCAATAATACGACTTACGGCATGACGCAGTGCTTTGGAAGGAATAGTCCCCCAGTGGGTACAACCACCACCAACGCTGCTCTCTTTTTCAATGATAGCAACGTTCAACCCGGCTTTGGTTAATCCCATCGCTGCCCCTTCTCCTCCGGGGCCACTACCAATTACGATTACATCAAAGTGGTTGGAGTGCGACATAGATATCTTCCTTGTTATATTTGATTAACATTGCTTTAGCGAGATTTTAACTGATTCTGTTCTTGGGTACATGAAAAGGGCATCAGAGAGTCGGTGAGATCACGTCATGCTACTGAAAAAATAATATTTGGTATGTCGTATGTCTCCAAATGACGGTGCGGATATTGAAATGTTTTCTTTGAACGTATTTACTTCGATACGTGAACAAAGAGGTGTGTTTAGTGTCTTATATAACCAGAGTGCCTTATATAAGTAAGTGATTCGCGTTATATTGAATAGAGTATTAGACATGCCTGTTTAGGCTGTAAAAGAAGATGTTGATAAAGTATGAAACCAATGGGCATTCGCGCACAGCAAAAAGAAAAGACTCGTCGTAGCTTAGTTGATGCGGCATTTAGCCAACTCAGTGCCGATCGTAGTTTTTCTAATCTAAGCTTGAGAGAAGTCGCTCGTGAGGCTGGAATAGCTCCGACTTCCTTTTATCGCCATTTCAAAGACATGGATGAGCTTGGCTTAACCATGGTCGATGAAGGTGGCTTATTGTTGCGTCAGTTGATGCGTCAAGCTAGGCAACGCATAGTAAAAGAAGGCAGCGTGATTCGCACATCGGTTGAAACCTTTATGGAATTCATTGAAAGCAGCCCAAACGTATTCAGACTGTTATTGCGGGAGCGCTCAGGAACTTCATTTGAGTTTCGTGCAGCGGTAGCTCGTGAGATACAGCACTTCTCTGCTGAGTTAACCGAATATTTGATAACGACTGGCATGACAAGAGACGAAGCTTTTACTCAAGCGGAAGCCTCCGTCATCTTGGTTTTTAACTCAGGGGCAGAAGCATTAGATTTAGATCGACGTCAGCGAGATGAATTGGCTGAGCGTTTGATCATGCAATTGCGAATGATGGCCAAAGGGGCTTTTTGGTATCGTAAAGAACGTGAACGTAACCGATTAAAAGGCGGGATTGAATAATGTCGAATGAAAATAATACTGTAAACCGTGGTTCTGAAAGAAAGACACTCGTACTTGCTGTTGTAGCAGGTGTGTGTGGTGATGCACTGCTATCTTGGGTAACAATGAGCGAAGTGGGCTTCTCTATTTTCCCGCTGATTGCTTTAGTGTTGGCTGTACAAGCGCTATACCAAGAATACCTAACAAATCCAGTATCTGAAGATATTCCGTTAGTGGGTTTAGCTTGTTTCTTTGTAGGTGCATTTGGCCACTCGGCTTTTGTGAAAGCACAACACCCTGATGCCGGGTCAAACTTCTTTGCGATTATCGTTGCGATGCTACTGCTCGCTTGGGTAGGTAAGAAGCTAGGCTTTATCGGTAAAACCGCTTAAATCAATCTATAAATAAAAAAAACGAGCCAATTGGCTCGTTTTTTTGTATCTGCTGCTTCGACTTCGACCTAGAGAGCTAGGCTTACGCTTTACGCTCTAGGAATACACCGGCTTCCATGTGGTGCGTATAAGGGAACTGGTCAAATAGAGCAAAACGAGTTATGTCGTGTGTTTCGCTTAGAATGTCTAGGTTCTCTTTCAATGTCTCAGGGTTACAAGAGATGTACATGATACGCTCGTAGCCTTGAACCATCTTACAAGTATCGACATCCATACCTGAACGCGGTGGATCAACAAAGATAGTGTTGCAGTTGTAGCTCTTAAGATCGATGTTCGCTTGCTGTAGACGACGGAATTCACGCTTGCCTTCCATTGCTACGGTAAAATCTTCCGCAGACATGCGGATGATCTGAACATTTTCAATCTTGTTGGCTGCGATGTTGTATTGCGCAGATTCTACTGACGGCTTCGCTAGTTCTGTTGCCAGTACACGTTCGAAGTTCTGTGCCAGTGCTAGTGAGAAGTTACCGTTACCACAGTAAAGTTCAAGCAAGTCGCCTTTGCTGTCTTGAGTACAGTCGACAGCCCACTCCAGCATTTTCTCTGCTACTTTACCGTTTGGTTGAGTAAAGCTGTTCTCAACTTGCTGGTAGATGTAGCTATCACCATTCACATCTAGCTTTTCGATAACGTAGTCGCGGTCCAGTACGATTTTCATCTTACGCGCACGGCCGATCAGGTTTAGGTTAAAACCTTCATCGTTTAATTGCTGTTTAAGTGCTTTAGCATCTTGAATCCACTGTTCACCCAATTGGCGGTGGTAAAGCAGTGACACCAAAATCTCGCCGCTTAATGTAGAAAGGAAGTCTACTTGGAATAGTTTGTGGCGTAGAGAGTGGTTGTCCTTCATTGCATCCGTTAATAGAGGCATTAGGTCGTTGATCAGGCGGCTAGCCGCTGGGAACTGGTCTACGCGGTATTTTTCTTTGGTCTCTTGATTGAACATGACGTAATACATATCGTCACCTTCATGCCACACGCGGAACTCTGCACGCATGCGGTAGTGTTGTTCTGGAGATTCATACACTTCCAGCTCAGGCACATTATATTCTGAGAACATTTCAGTAAGACGCTCAGTCTTTTCTGCCAGTTGTTCTTGGTAGCGTTGCGGGTTTACTTCTAAATTCGCCATTGTTATGCCTTTTGCTATCGTGCTTTTAAATCAAGAGCGCAGATTTTATTCAATCACAGGCGCTTGTCCAGTGTTGAGAGCCATTCAGTCTAAATAGACGACGAAAACTATAGCTTATAACTATCTTAGACTAGACAAATGATTCATAGGTCAATACTATTTCCGGCAAGCTGGTGCCATGTGGATGTATAGATGGCTGAAGAGGGAATCTGGTGAAAATCCAGAACTGACGCGCAGCGGTAAAAGAGAACGAGTATTCATAGACACTGCAAATAGCATTTTGTGGGAAGTCGAATATTAGGTAACCGAAAGGTTGTGCTCTTAAGTCCGAATACCTGCCAGCGGCTAAGCCATACAATGTGGTTTGGTAGGACTTTACGCGATTTAGGATCACAACATGAACAAATCCCTTTTAGCGGTTGCTGTAGCATCGCTGCTTTCACCTATCTCCAATTTACACGCACAAGAAGCATCTGCTGACGAAACCATGGTCGTTACGGCTAACCGTTTTGAGCAAAGCACTCAAAGTACAACGTTACCTGTTGTAGTTGTTACTCGAGCAGAGATTGAAGCGATTCAAGCTAATGATATTTACGAAGTACTACGTCGTTTACCTGGTATTCAGGTAGCGAGCAACGGCGGTTACGGACAAAAGCAGAGTGTTTTTGTTAGAGGTACTAACTCTGACCACATCTTAGTACTTATTGATGGCGTAAAAACAGCAAGTGCAACATCAGGAGGAGCAAATTTTGCTGCTATTCCACTAGTTGGTGTTCAGCGCATTGAGTTTGTGCGTGGTCCTCGAGCAGCAATTTATGGAGCCGATGCGATTGGTGGTGTAATTAATATTATTACAGACACATCAAGTTCAGAAGCAAAAGTTAGCGTAGGGTTTGGATCTGATTCATACAAAAAAGGCAGTGTGGCAGTGTCTGGTAATATTACAGACTCGACAAGTGGTTCTGTAGCTGTAAAGCGAGCAGAGACTGATGGGTTTTCTGTTCAAAACTCAGCAGGTGATCAAGACGCAGATGGACATGAAGTGACTGAGCTAGCACTTGCGATAACTCATAAGCTGAATGACGAGTTTAAGCTTAAGTTTAATTCTACTTACTCGGATGGTGAAACAGAGTACGATCCGAAAAATGCTACAAAAGATCAGACACTTTACAGTGCAATTGGCCGTCTTAGTTATACTGGAGAAACGTTGTCGAGCAACTTTTCTTTAAGTAAAGCTCAAGATTCTAGTAAAGATTATTACTACAAAAGTACTTATCAAACGGACCACCAGGCCGTTGCTTTCACAAATTTATTCACTGTGAACAATGAAGTTTCTATTGGTGCGGGTCTTGATTGGTCTAAAGATGACGTATCAGAGTCCTCAAAAGACTATGCCGAGAAATCTCGTACGAATAACTCGCTATATGTTAGTGGCTTTTATGACAACCAAGCCGTACAAGCTGAATTAGCTTTACGCGGTGACGATAACCAACGCTACGGCAAGAATACGACATGGCAAGCGGGTTTAGGATATTGGTTAGCAGCTAATTATCGCGTGACGGCTAATGCTGGTACGGCATTTAAAGCACCTACATTTAATCAACTATATTGGCCGGGCTCAGGTGTTCCAACGCTGAAACCTGAAGAGTCAAAAAACTATGAAGTCGCGTTCGAAGCCCATCAATCATTGGTTGATTGGAGAGTATCGGCTTACAAAAATGATATTAAAAACATGATAGTTGGATGGCCTTCAAAAAACATTGGTGTCGCTGAAATTAAAGGCTTAGAGCTATCGGGAGAATTCGATACAGGAAGTTTTTCTCACCAAGTTAGCCTTGACTTTATGGACCCGACAGATAAAAGCGATGGGTCTCAACTTTTACGTAGAGCGAAACAAAATGCTAAGTGGAACGTGACGTATTTTGCGGACAACTGGCAGGCGGACTTGAGTTATTTATATCAAGGTAAACGTATGGATAGCGGCAATGCTGAGTTAGATGAGTACTCGCTAGTAGATATAGCTGCGAGCTACTTTGTGACGGATCATTTCACAATGAGAGGGCGTATTGCTAACCTTTTTGATAAAGATTACACGTTAGCCAAAGGGTATGAAACACAAGAAAGAAGTTTCTTTATAAACGCTGACTACCAGTTCTAATTAACAACTAAACCGCCTTCGGGCGGTTTCTTCTTATTGGATATATCAATGAAAAAGAAAGTCGTCATGAGTTGGTCGTCAGGAAAAGACTCTACGTTAACGTTAGAGCGCCTACTTGAAAGCACCGAGTATGAAGTTGTTGCTCTGTATACTACGTATGTTGGAGATGAAGTTCCTTTCCAGGTCACTCCTATTGAGGTAGTTGCAATGCAAGCTCGATTGGTCGGTTTACCATTAATCATGATTGAGCTACCGGAAGTCTTCCCAAGTAATGAGGTTTATCAAAGTACGATTGTCTCGGTACTTAAAGATTCTAGTTTATCAATCGATGCGGTCGCGTTTGGAGATATGTTCTGTAATGGCATTGCCGATTACCGAAGAAGTTATATAGAGCCAGCTGGTTGGGAGTGTGTGTTTCCCCTAATGGGAGAGAGCAGTCAGGTACTTGCGAGTGAAATAATAGACAGAGGAATCGAAACCTTTCTCGTCACGGTCGATACCGATGCATTAGACATGAGCTATTGCGGGAAAGAATACACGTTTGAGCTAATCGACAGTTTACCGAGTCACGTCGACCCATGCGGCGAAGATGGTGAGTTCCATACTTTAGTAACGTCAGCGCCATGCTTTAAAGGAAGGCTTAAGATAGAGCTGGAAAATGTAGATCAGGGTGAGCGCTTTGTGCATCAACGCTACCGAGCCTGCATTATGTAGAGTGATGATTGGCGAAAACTAAGTGAAGGGGTATCATTGCAACGGAACTTATTACAGGTAATGGTTGTGTCGGAAAGCATACAAAAAAACATATTGATCTTTGATTCTGGAGTTGGCGGTCTGTCCGTATATAAAGAGATAAGCCACTTACTACCGAATCATAACTATACTTATGTATTCGATAACGAGGCTTACCCATACGGTGAGCTCGACCAGCAAGTCCTTATCCACAGAGTTCAAAGCATCGTCGCCAGTTTTGTGGCTAGCCACGCTATTGATATTGTGGTGATAGCCTGCAATACAGCAAGTACAATTGTGTTACCTACACTAAGGGCTAATAACCCAATCCCTATTGTCGGGGTTGTTCCGGCAATCAAGCCAGCATCGCTACTTGCCAATAAAGCCGTTGGTCTTATTGCAACACCCGCAACGATTACTCGTGAATACACACACGAGCTCATCAAAAACTTCTCTAGTAATAAAAGAGTTGAGCTTTTAGGTTCTACTCAGCTGGTGGATATGGCCGAAGATAAACTCCGAGGAGAGGCGATTAACCTTGAAGAGCTGCAGCAAATCCTTCAACCAATGATCAACACAATTGATGTGGCTGTTTTAGGGTGTACTCATTTCCCACTGATCAAATCAGAGATTCAGCAAGTGCTAGGTAAAAACGTGATGTTGATTGATTCAGGTAAGGCTATTGCTAAGCGGGTTCAAGATTTATTGGATTTAGAGAGCAGTACTGAAGAAGGGGGAGTGCGTGAGGCTTTTTGTAGTGCACTTCCTAAAAAAGAAAGTGCACTAAATAGTATGCTGAAGCGGTTAGGGTTTAGCTCAGCTCAGCTTCGTCCGTTTCTGGATGTTTAGGATCGTTTGCAACGCGTACTTTTAAAGTACGTTGCATGTAATCTTTATCGTTAAGTTCTGAAATAGCATGATTCACATCATTACTTGCCATAACAACAAATCCAAAACCTCTTCTTTTACCAGTACGTTTGTCTTTCATTAAACGTACAGCAAATACTTCACCATATTCAGAGAACAATTCACGTACATGTGATTCATTCGCTTTGTATGGAAGGTTACCCACATAAAGTGTTTTTGTTGAAGCCTTAGGTTCTGACTCTGATTTTGAGTTGGTGCTTGAAAAATTAACAACAAAAGCGGAAGCCAAGACACCAAGGATAAAGGTAATTGCAGGCGATATATCTACCTGAGAGAAAACAATGCCGCCCAATACAGCTAGCGCGACAATTAACAACATCGATTTTTTTGAGTTCATATCGGAATACTACATATTAATAAACGAAATATACGCATCTACCATTAACAAAATAGACACATGAATCTTACGTTCATGGCTTCCATTTTGCCAATGTATTGCTGTGATACGTCTCAAATGTTTAGTTTTTATTCGAAAAATGCGGATGTGGTGGCTTTTTAGGCGAACAAAACTTTTATTTAAAAAAGCTCTTGTGCTCTATATCGAACTCTCTATAATGCCGCCTCACCGACAAGGAGTGAGACGAAAGTCACGCTGCGAAATCGGTAGAGAATAAGAGTTTGAAAATAACCCTTGACTCTCTAAGTGGTGCAGGTATAGTACGCACCCCTAGCGACTGAGATGTAAGTCACAAAACGCTAGAGCTCTTTAACAATTTAAACCTATCAATCTGTGTGGGCACTCGTTGATGAATATCAAAACGTTATT
>NZ_JBFRSN010000328.1:0-2285 GCF_041473595.1 Vibrio sp. 10N.222.46.A1 | reverse complement strand
GGTGGTGAGGAGTTCATTCTTTGGTACCCAAATAAAACACCAAGTTGTGTTGAAGATAAGTTCATGACTCTTTTACAAGAGATGAAGAAAATCACGCTTGATAGAAAGCCAGTCACTATATCAATCGGTGCGTGTCATTTTGAGTTGAGTACAGGGGATACCAAAGGGGAAAGGATGTCGGCGTTAGATAAGCTCATCAAAGTTGCCGATGAATGCCTGTACATTGCTAAACAAAATGGACGAGATCAGTTTATATCTCGCCCATATCATCAAGAACACTCAGACTCGTAAGTTGAAGCTGTCAGCTCTTAAAGCTCAAAGGTTAGTTCTTAACTGAATAGATAAGGGAACAACTTACGACGCTCTTCGGGTGTTAAAGATTCAACTCTCGCGATGTTGGTATCAGGAATCGTTTCAGGGTTGGGGTAGTGCTTCAACACTTTTTCCATACTCGCTTCACGAATCAAATGGTAAACCGGATACGGAGAGCGGTTAGTAAGATTTTCATCGTCTTCTGGATCCGCACCACCAAAGCAATAGTCTGGATGGAAGGTTGCCACTTGATAAACGCCTTCCCAATCTTCTTGCTTGATCAAGGCTTCAATCCAATCAATGAACATGTTGTAGTCGAAGAAATCTTGCAGCATGTTAGGCACAACCACCAAAGTCGTCTCTAATTCTGCGACTGGCGTGTTATCTAATTCTACAAAGTGCGTCATGATGTCTTCTAGTAACGCTTCTTCCGTTTTCGCTTCACTCACAAAGATCTTAATCTGTTTATTACGTTGTGGCTTAGCTGCAAATGGACACAGGTTTAGGCCAATAACGACATCGTCTAACCACTGTTTTACTTGGTCATGGATGGTTTGAAGATCTGAGCTTTGAGTGTTCGACATAACAGGTTCCGAAAAGAAATTTTGCGTAGGATATCAGAACGGACGTTAATCAAAAGCAATAATTGAGTTACAACCTCAGTCGTACTTATGCTTGTGCGAGTTTAGAGGCTGACACTTGAAGTTGTTTTAACTGGTAGACCCAAGCAAATATCGCAACATAGAAGATAGAACCACCGGCGATAACACCATTCCAACCGAACAACTGCCAGCAATATAAGAGTAAGAAACCACCCAAGCTCCCGCCTATGTAATAGTGAACTAAGTAAAGTGCGGTTGCTGTGGCCTTCGCACTTGGCGCTTTTTGACTCACCCAAGAATAGGCAAGGGTATGGGCGAAAAAAGCTCCGCCACTGATCAATAACAACCCAGCTAACATGAATGGGACTTTGTCGACGGCAGAAACCAACATTCCGATTAAGCTAATACACACGCCCATCAATATACCGTTTAACGGGTCAAAGCGAAGTGTCCATTTGTTGGAGAGCTTAGAGCTTACCGTACCGGCCAAGTAACATAGGAATATCAGTGAAGCTAAGCCCACAGGCACTGAGTGAGGTTCGGATACCAACCTAAAGCCCATTACTGAATACAGGTTAACGAACAGAGCGAAGTTAGCGCCACCAATCAACATCGCGAGCCACAAGGTACGGTTTCTTAAGTGCATCACAACCGAGCGGTTATGATGAAAGAACAACCCTTTTTGAGGTTTGAAGTTTTGTTGGTCAGGCAGACTATACGCAATATAGAGAGCGCCGATTAAGGAGCCGACCACGAAAAACAAAACCGTTGCGTGCCAGTCAAAATAATCCGTAATCAAGCCACCCAATACACGTCCGAAAATTCCACCCAATGAGTTGGCTGCAATATAACCACCGATCGCGACTGCAAATGCTTTGGGTGATAACTCTTCAACCATATAGGCAACCGCCACGCCTGCAAAAGCAGCGACTGCGATTCCCATTAATGCTCTGGCAATAACAAGTTGCAGTAGAGTGGTTGTGAACACCATGCTCAATCCAATCAAAGGAATAGCGAACAGACTGAATAGGATAATAGGTTTTCGACCAAAGGTTTCAGAAGCGATTGCCCAAGGCACCAAGCTGATGGAAAGCCCAAGTGTTGTCGCGGCAAACAGCCAGTTGATCTGAGTTTCAGATACTTGGAAGTGCTCCGCCATGTGCGGCAAGATAGGCTGAAAGAGGTAAAGGTTACAGAAAATGATAAATGAACCAATCGCCAATGATTGGGTGATGCGTTTGTATTGAGGACTGCCTTTATCAAACATTTACGTTGTGCCTGCGCGAGTAAGTAAGCTATTTGTGAACAAGTTATCAGTACAAGTGTGATTAAAGAAATATATTAAAAATATCACCTCTATATATTAAATAT
>NZ_JBFRSN010000327.1:0-19498 GCF_041473595.1 Vibrio sp. 10N.222.46.A1 | reverse complement strand
AGGTAGCTGTGTTTAGTACATGACAGAGACATACCAATCACATCCATTTCTTGGAATGCATCGGTACCAATGTGGGAACTAGCAACTTGACCAGTGATAGCTACGAGTGGGATGGAATCCATAAAAGCATCAGCAAGACCTGTGACTAGGTTAGTTGCCCCCGGGCCTGAGGTTGCCATACAAACAGCGACGTCTTGCGTTGCTCGAGCCATACCGATAGCGGCCATTGCAGCGCCTTGCTCATGACGACATAGGATATGTTCAACCCCGCCGTCATAGAGTGCATCGTAGATTGGCATGATGGCACCGCCAGGGTAACCAAATACGGTCTCAATGCCTTGTTGCTTGAGTGCGGATACGACCAGTTCTGCGCCTTTCATCGTAATTCCTCCGTATTACCTTTGTTTTGGTAATTGTTTCCATTGTCTCTGCACATCTTGTGCTCCCATTCTTCCTGTAAATCGGCAAAGCCGAAAATGTTTCAAAATATAAAATCGAATGTCTAAATTAGAAAAAACCCCCGGACTTTTCAGTGCGGGGGTTTTTTCTAATTCGTGGTTACTTTTTTCCCACTCGCCCCCGCGCAGTCTCAATAATGACTACGATAATCAGGTTAATCAGTGCGTAAATGCGAGCGTTAAATGTCATAAAGTTCGAGTTTTCTCGTTTATTGTCTTAAGTAAATGTCTACATCTCTAGTGTTATCACACAAATCTGCTGCATGACAAGGAAAATGTCATTCTTTTTTCACATTAAAACACCATTCCACCACGCTATATAACAACCTTATCGCTTTGGTGAGCAATGAATATCCAGAGTGAATACTTTTAAATCAAAGACAAAGGAAAGTTATGGGACTCGCAATAATTCATAGCCGAGCTAGTGTGGGTGTAGAGGCACCAGAAGTGACTGTGGAAGTGCATATTAGCAACGGAATGCCCGGTTTTACGCTGGTGGGTCTACCTGAAACGACGGTTAAGGAATCTAAAGATCGAGTAAGGAGTGCCATCATCAATTCTCGCTTTGAATTTCCATCGAAAAGAATCACGGTCAACCTTGCACCTGCAGATTTACCCAAAGAGGGAGGACGTTTCGATCTGCCAATTGCGCTTGGGATTTTGGTGGCGTCAGATCAGCTTCCTACATCAAAAATAGTTCAACATGAATTTATCGGTGAGTTGGCGTTATCGGGAGAGCTGCGTTCAGTCAAAGGAGTGCTACCAGCAACATTAGCGGCGGATAGTGTTGAGCGATGCTTGGTGGTTCCGCACCATAACGGTGATCAGGCGGCCTTAGTTGGCAAGGGAGCGCATAAATCTGCACAAACCTTGTTGGAGGTTTGCGCTGATATGTGTGGCCAGGCTCAGCTTGGTTTATATCGAACCGAGCATCATCATGTCGATGTGTCTGATAATCGTGACCTACAAGATATTATTGGCCAGCAACAAGGTAAGCGAGCACTGGAGATCGCCGCAGCGGGCAACCATAACCTTCTTTTTCTCGGCCCGCCCGGAACTGGAAAAACCATGTTGGCGTCTCGATTGCGCGATTTGTTACCTGAGATGAGTGACGACGAGGCGATGGAAACCGCTTCGGTGGCTTCTTTAACGCAACAAGAAATCAATCAATACAACTGGAAACAACGACCTTTCCGTTCTCCACACCATTCGAGTTCGATGGCAGCATTGGTCGGTGGTGGCTCGATACCTCGCCCCGGAGAGATCTCTTTGGCGCATAACGGATTATTGTTTCTCGATGAGATGCCTGAGTTTGAGCGCAAGGTGCTCGATTCATTACGAGAGCCTCTAGAGTCAGGTGAGATCATTATTTCACGCGTGGCAGGCAAGACTCGTTTTCCTGCACGCTTTCAGTTGGTCGGAGCCTTGAACCCAAGCCCGACTGGTTATTACGAAGGCAATCAAGCACGCGCTAATCCTCAGATCATATTGCGCTATCTCAATCGATTATCGGGGCCACTGCTTGATCGGTTCGATATGTCATTGGAGATCCCACTATTGCCCAAAGGGATGTTGGCTGAAGGTGGCGATCGTGGTGAAACGACTCAAGTGGTAAAGCAAAGAGTCAAACAAGCGCGCCAGTTGATGCTGTCTAGGAACCATAAATCGAATGCGCTGTTAGGCAGCCGAGAAATTGAAAAGTACTGCCCATTGAGGCGTGAGGATGCAGAATTTCTGGAAACGGCTCTGCATCGATTAGGTTTATCAATTCGTGCTTATCATCGCATTATTAAGGTAGCGCGAACCATTGCGGACCTAGAGGGTAATGAGCAGATTGAAAAGAAGCATTTATCAGAGGCACTTGGTTATCGAGCGATGGATCGACTCTTGAAACAACTCTCGGCTCAAGCTGTATAGTCATGCCAATCGTAGTAAACAACGGGTCATTTATTTACTGTGATTGGTATAAAAACAAGAAAGCCTGCTTTTACGCAGGCTTTCGTTGTTATGAACTAATGGTTATTAGAAAGCAGTGATTAGAACTTGTAGTTCAAGCCAACTGAGACGATGTATTGTGATTCATCGTAGAAGGTAATGTTCGAGTCGCTGGTGCCGTAGCCCGCAAGCGAAACAAACGACCAGTTTTCCCAGTCCATGAATTGATCATATTCATACGCGGCAAATAGGTTGATGTTGTCGTCGCTGCGCTTCTTGCTGTAGATAGGGTTGCTTGCATCGTAAGAGCGTTGGTTATAGCCCGCTGTTAGTGCGTATTGGTGACGACCCATACCGCCAAACAAACTCACTTCACCGCCAAACTGTTCATAAGAGGCAGCTTTGCCATCGGCAGAACTTGATTGGTAAATCAATGATGGTACTAACATCATGGTGCGGTTGATTGGTTGACGGTACTGACCTTTCAGGTAGAAAGTATTGGCATCACGCTGTAATTCTTCTCTAACCCGATCATCTTCCACATCTTTGGTGGCGTAGGCCATGTCTAACGAGAAAGCAGACCCCGCAATGCTACTTAGTTTCACACGAAAGGCATTGCCTGTTTCATCCGTTTTGGTGCGACCTGAAGTGGTGTTGTACGGGTCGGCCCAAGTCTCACCTGACATGATAGTCGGCAAAAGTGAAGCGTCGATGGTCATGCCTGACTCTAGTTGGTATTTATAACCAACCTCAAGCACGACAGTACCTGTTGCTACGTCATCACGAGTGGTACCTGTGTATACCTGGTGATTCAATTTCTCGCCAAAGGTGTAAGCAATACTGCCTAAAGGAGCGACAAGAAATGAGCTTTCAGATGAGGCTTTCTGGTTAATGGACGAAATGGTGCTATTAGCATCGGTATTAAAGTTTGAGGTGGAAGAGGTAACCCCTGTATTAATAGAGATTTCACCACTGAAACCTTGTTCGTCTGCAAGCTTGGCAAAAGCAGGAGAGGCTGCAATGCTCAGTGCCAAAAGCGTTATTTTTATTTTCATTCAAAGGCTCCTTGCCTACCAGTTCTTAGGACTGGATATTGATATCAGTAAAGCACAACGTTTTCAGGATGATTGTTTATCTATGAATCTTTTTGAACTAGTGCAAAAAAGGAAGCCGAAGCTTCCTTTAATCAATACGTTACTTCTTAAGTAGAAAGTTAACGAGCTCGAAGTACTCATCGAGAGAGCTAATACCTTGAGCGTCTACTAGGTAGCGGTTGTTAACGACGACCGCAGGAACACCAGAAAGACCGCTGTCTTTGAATGCTTTGTCGAAGCGGCGAACCATAGAGTCGACTGCAAAGCCGTTGTATGCCGCATCGAATTTCTTAGCATCAACGCCTTCGTCTAGGAAGATTTGACGCAATTCTTCTTCATCGCGTGGTGGCTTGTTCATGGTGTGGATGCGGTTAAACATCACTGGCACCATTTTATCTTCAACTTTCAGTGCAATCATGGTTGCGTAAGCTTTGCTCATTGGCAGACCCATGTTGCCACCCATGAATGAAACATGGTTCTTCTGTAGCTTAGCGTCTTTTGGTAGCTGTTGTTTTAGCTGCTGGATGATTGGTTCAAAGCTATTACAGTGTGGGCAGTAGAAAGAGAAGAACTCTGTCACCATTGGTTTTTTTGATGCTTCTAGATCGAGAACTTTGTAGTGTTCACCTTCGTTAAATTTCGCAGCGTGAGCTGAAAGGCTCAACATGATCAATGAGAAAAATGCGAATAGCTTTTTCATTTATCCAATCTCCATTATGTTTGAATTTTTATCTAGTTGTGTTGCGATTGCTGTTACCACTGAGGCATTAACGAAAGTGGTGGCTCTTGCAGGGTAGCAATTTGCTCTTTACAAGCAAGTACTTGTTGCTCCCAATATTTTGGATCATTAAACCATGGGAAGGCTAGAGGAAATGCAGGATCGTTCCATCGTTTCGCCAACCATGCCATGTAATGCACCATACGTAGACCGCGTAGTGGTTCGATTAGTTTCAGTTGCGCGGTATTAAAATCGCAAAATTCTTGATAGCTCTCTAGCAGAATATCCAGTTGCATTAGCTTATCTTGACGCTCGCCGTTAAGCAGCATCCACAAATCTTGTATCGCAGGGCCGTTACGTGCGTCATCAAGATCGACGAACATTGGCCCGTCACGCCATAAGATATTGCCTGGGTGGCAGTCACCATGCAGGCGGATATTTTCAATATTGCTTGGCCACTGGCTCTCTAGCTCTTTGATCAGAAGGTCGACATCATTGAAGAACGCGTTCTCTAGGTGTGTCGGGATAAACTGAGAGTTATCTAGAATTTTACGTGGTTGATAAAGGTATTCATCTAAGCTGATGGTTGGGCGATGTTGGAATGTTCTTCCTGCGCTGGCTTTATGAATACGCCCAAGAAAACGTCCAACGCCTTCCAATTGGTCTAGATTGTCGACTTCGTACTGTCTGCCACCAACACTTTCAAATAAGGCAAATAGGTAGCCTTGATATTCATGTAAGGTTGCGCCATTGATTCGCATTGGAGGTGCAACTGGCATCTCTTGTTCGATAAGCTCGAGTGCGAAGTCATGCTCTTCTTGGATCTGTGCTTTGTTCCAGCGCTGCGGACGATAAAACTTAACGACGTAGCGTTTACGGTCTTCATCGGTGAATTGATACACTCGATTTTCGTAACTGTTGAGAGCGAGAAGCCCGGATTCAGCACGGACTCCAATACTCTCCAGTGCGTACCACATGAAGTCGGGAGTCAGGTTATCAAAGTTAAAGGCTTGCATCGTCATAGAATAAAAAAGGCTCATTACTGAGCCTTTTTCCATTTATTGGGTTGTTATACCTAGCACTAAGGTGACTGGTATCAGAGCTTCTTGATAAAGCGGCTTTCGACTTTCATCGTAAACTCTTCATTATCCGAGAGTATAAACTGAATTGTCGAAACTGGTGAGCTCAGTTTTTCTGGATCGACGCCCAAACTGATAGGAAGGTTTAAAACCTCACCAGGGTCTACGGTAATCTTTTGTTTACCGTACCAGATAGAATCCGGTAGCCCGCTGACATCAAGTTTGTACTCTTGCTCTTGCTGAGTCTTGTTGATGACTTTCAAGTTGTAAGTATTTTCGACAAGCCCTTGGCTATTGATTCTAAATAGTTGGTTTCTATCGCGCAGAACGCTTAAGCCTGCAGGATCAACACTCGCGATTTGTGCGAAAAACAGCCCCAACATAACGATCAGTATTACGCCATAGCCCAAGAGCTTAGGACGCATCACCTTGGTTGAGTGCCCCTCAAGCCTATGTTCGGTGGTGTAGTTGATCAGACCTTTCTCATAACCCATACGTTCCATGGTGTTGTCACAAGCATCAATACACGCGCCACAGTTAATACACTCGTATTGCAGACCATCACGAATATCGATACCCGTCGGGCACACTTGAACGCATAAATTACAGTCAATACAGTCGCCTAGCCCAAGTTCTTTTGGATCGGCTTTACGAGAGCGAGGGCCGCGGCTTTCACCTCGCTCAGTGTCGTAACCCACGATGAAGGTATCTTTATCGAACATTGCCGATTGGAAACGCGCGTAAGGACACATGTGCAGACAAACAATAGAACGCATCCATCCCGCATTCGCATAAGTACACCCAGCAAAGAACAATACCCAAAACACCGGCCAGAAAGTCGAGTTAAAGGTAAAGAAGCCAACCACCAGTTCTTTGATTGGGATGAAGTAACCGACAAAGGTTAAGCCCGTCGCAATCGCAATCGCCCACCATGCGATGTGCTTGATGGTTTTTCTGAGAATTAAATTGCTCGTCAGTTTGCCTGAGTCTTGCTTTCTTCGCTTATTGGCAGCGCCTTCCAGTTTCTCTTCGAACCAGATGTACATGAAGGTCCAGACGGTTTGTGGACACAGGTAGCCACACCAGACTCGCCCTAAGAAGGTGGTTATGAAGAACAAGCCAAACGCCGCAATCATGAAGAGGATAGCGAGTAGCGTTAGATCTTGTGGGTATAGGGTTGTACCAAAGAAGTTGAACTGTTGGCTGCCGATATCGAGCAAGATCGCTTGTCGCTCACCAAATGGGATCCATGGGATAAGCGCAAAAAGTAAAAGTAAGAACCAACCGCCATAACGGCGCAGTTGTTGGAATTTACCTTTGCTTTCTCGAACATAGATTCGGTTACTTGGGTTAAATCGATCTCCATTACCTTTATGTGTTTTTGGGTTAAAGGTTTTAGGAGTCACATCTTTGATATCGATTTTATCCTGACTCATGGACTATCCTTTTTGTGGCTTGTTTGCCCGGTTAACTCGAGCATGACGACATTACTTGAAAGTATGGTTTAGAGAACCTGTAGAAATTGAGTTTGGTGCATTTATTGGTATCGCACTCACTCTTATTATTTTAGAAGATTCTTATGGATGGCGATTATAGCGACAATCTTGTTCTCATTTCTTTAACGCTATCAACCTTTAACAACAAAAGTCATAACAGTTGTGACGAAAAAATAGCGAACAGAAACAAAAAAGCGACCGAGTGGTCGCTTTTAAACATTGAGTTTTTTATCTATACGGCAATTGAGCCCTAAATAAATAGGCGACTAAAGAAGGCCACGTGCTTTTAGAATTGCGGTTTTGAAATCATCTTCTTGGTCTTTTTTAAGACCTGGGATCATTTCATCTTTTTCGCTATTACGCATTTTTAGATGGTAGATAAGAACATCGTCAGTTAGCTCTTCAAGCTTACCTTGGTAGCCCGCTTCTTTTGATAGCTTAATGATGAACTCTAATAGGTTAAGCTCTTGATCTTTCTGCCACTCAGGCTCCATCAGTTCAAGCAGTTCTTCAATGCGGTGACACTTCATACTTTATTTCTCCACAAATTTTATAATGATTTGTGGCTAAGGTATCAAATCGGGTAGGGAATACCAATGTGTAAACACATTTCAAGATGGGAGCGGGCAAGAAAAAAGCGCAGTAAAAACTGCGCTTTTTGTTAAGCGGCTTTAATTACTTTTGTTGCAGTCGGTGCTAATAAAGCAGCCTTCTCAACGAGAGTCATTGTAGGAGCCAATTTCTTAGCCGTTGGAGCAGCAACAAAGCCACTACGACGACGCATCGCACTACGGTTGGTGTGCGAGAACCTGACAGCTGTTGGGCGCATTAATTTACCTAACGGTCAGGCATATCCATTGCCAATCTAATGGCCTGATTTATCATGAGCTCCGCCTCAATTGCTTGAAGAGTCACTCGTCTGGCTTTCGCCAATCCGAAAAATAAATCAGGATAATGATATGCATGCATATCAAGGGTTAGATTATCACTATCTAAGTTATCGATCGACGCCTGAGTGATAATTAAACGATATTAGAGCTAAAATAGTGTGAGCAGTATATTTGAGTTTGAACCTCTTTCAGGCTTAAGATGATGCTTTAAAGGAGGTGCATATGTCGTTCTTAAAGAAAACGTTAGCAAGTTTTGGAATTGGATCTGCCAAGGTGGATTCTGTATTGCAACAGGAAGTGCTTTATCCAGGTAAGAAGGCGAGCATTATTGTACATGTCTACGGAGGCGCTCAGCCGCAGGAGATCGATAACATTGATCTCAACTTATGCTGTCGCTACGTCAAAGAAGTTACCGCGAACTCGCAAGGGCAAGAGGGCGGTCATAAACGCCGAATGCACCAGACATACTCGCTGGCAAAATGGAGCTTGCCGTATGCCTTTGTGATTCAACCGGGTGAAACCCGTGACTTTGAATGTGAGTTTGATGTGCCACTGAACACACCGGTTACGATTGGTGATTCAAAGGTATGGCTGGAAACCGGGTTGGATATTGCGATGGCGATTGACCCATCGGATAAAGACACCTTAACGGTTCGTCCCGACCCACTGCTCGATGGTATTTTTAACGAGCTTGAAGCTCAAGGCCTGCGTATTCGTCAAGTGGAATGTGAAGCGGTCAAAGGCTTTGAACTGCCGTTTGTACAAGAGTTTGAGTTTGTGCCGACGACGGGTCCTTATCATGGCCGTTGGCGTGAATTGGAAGTGGTGGCTCATCGTGATGAAACAGAGCTGAAGTTGTGGTTCGAGATTGATAGAAATCGCGATGGTGCAAAAGGCATGTTAGCTAGCTTGCTAGGCGTTGGTAAGCTACAGCGTCAATTGAGTGTGCCACTGGATACCTCACCACAAGATGCTGGCAAGATGGTACTTGAATATCTAGATAACGCCTCTTAGTTCCTATAATCCTTTATTTAACTCTTTGGTTATTTAGTTTTGGATCTTTTAGCCTCATTTCATATTTCAGGCGTTATTAGTGTCATAAAAGGTGTCATAAAAATTTAAGCTTACACGTGTAAGCTTAATGTGCAATACTGGGTCAATCGAACATTTACTCTAGTAGGATATTCATGTCTGCATCATCAGCCAGCGAATACAGTGACATCGAAGAACGCGCTAATGCAATAACCCATGGCTTGGGCGTTGTGCTCGGCGTGGTTGGTCTGATCTTGCTGCTTATTCGTGCGTTTGATTACCAAGCCGACATGCTAACTGTTGCTAGTATGGCGGTGTATGGCAGCAGTATTATTCTGCTCTTTATCGCCTCCACGTTATACCACTCGATCACCACTGAGAAAACCAAGCGCTTACTCAAAACCCTTGACCACTGTGCGATTTATTTGTTGATTGCAGGCAGTTACACGCCGTTTCTCTTAGTGGGCTTAAGAACCCCATTGGCTATGGGTTTGATGGCGGTGATCTGGGGGATTGCGCTGGTGGGCATCATCATGAAGATAGCCTTCGTTTATCGATTCAAGCGTTTATCGCTGTTCATTTACCTAGCGATGGGTTGGCTATCTTTGATAGTTGTTTATCAATTAGCGATGAATATCGATATAGGTGGTTTGGTGTTACTGGCAGTTGGCGGAGTGATTTACTCGCTGGGTGTGATTTTCTATGTGGCAAAACGCATCCCTTATAACCATGCCATCTGGCACTTGTTTGTATTGGCGGGCTGCGCTTGCCATTTCTTCGCTATCTATCTGTTTGTGACACCAGTTTAGTTTTGATTGAACCGGTATGCCCCTAACGGGTAGAAACGTCAGTGATCTCCACGTCTATTTTATATTCAGGATACTTATCAACATCGATCGCTAAGTATTTACCTTCTGCCGAAGTTTGTGGTCGAAGGTAGGTATCAGCAAGGCGCTTAATGGATTGCCAAGTGTTGATACTGCCTTGATGCAGCAGCTCACCCGTTGGTGAGTAGACTGTGATATTTAGCGTAACTAGCACAACGGCTTCTGTGCTTTGGTTAGTGACTGAAATAGGTAAGATTAGCTGTTCATTCTCGTAGAGTCCTGCCCCAATCAAAACGTCCACACCTGATTTGGAAAGCTGCAAGCTTGGCTTGGTGTCTCCAATCTTGATTGTGGTACCGCGTGTGTTTTTGGCTACAGGAATACTCGTCAATGCTGACTCTGCATTCGATGATGCGTTACTCACATACTGCCAAGTAAAATCGTCTTTTAGTAACACTTGCTTGCCATCAGACAATGTGACCATTTGATCAGCAAAGGCAGAACTTACGAATACTGAGTTTGCGAGCAATGCGCTAGCGAGAAGTACGTATGATTTCATCTGTGTTTCCTTAAATATTCGCGGAATTAGCGTCGCCAAAAGGCTGGGAAAAATAGAACAATGAGCGTCAGTATCTCGAGTCGTCCCATTAGCATGCCTAAACTTAGCAACCATTTAGCGGCGTCTGGCAGTGGAGCAAAGTTCCCGGTTGGACCGATCACGCTGCCCATTCCCGGACCCACGTTGGCAACGGCTGTGATAGCGCCTGAGATGCTTGTTATTGGGTCTAACCCCATCGCACTCAAACCACCAGCAATTAAGATAATCGTGATAAAGAACATCAAACCAAATGCCACGAGTGAACGCACAATGTCGTCATTCACAGGTCGCTGATTGTAGCGTTGAACAAACACGCCCGATGGGTGAATTAGCTTCATCATTTGTTTGTGGAGCATGGTCATCGCGATCTGGAAACGGAAGATTTTAATACCGCCAGAGGTTGAACCCGAGCAAGCTCCCGCCATCATTAGGAATGCAAACAAGGTGGTTGGCAGTGCACCCCAGGCGGTGAAGTCTTCTAGGCCAAAACCGGTTGTGGTGACGACTGATACGATGTTGAACATCGAAACACGCATCGCATCCATAACAGTGTAGCCATCTCTAACCACCAACCATGTTGATATTACGGCGCTGGTGACCAAGAACAGGTATGTAAAACCTCTTACTTGCGCGTCTTTGTAGAGTATTGAGAGCTTTCGGCCTCGCAGTGCGCTAACAAACAGTAAGAACGGCAGGCCGCCAAGGAACATGAACAGGGTTCCCACCCAGTGAGCACTGTTGGAGAAGTGGTTCATCGATCCATCTGAGGTTGAGTAACCCCCCGTCGACAGTGTTGTGAACGCGTGATTGATCGCGTCAAAGATGCCCATGCCTGCAAACAAATAGCTAATGATGCATAAACCAGTCAGAACCAGATAAACCGCCACGATGTTCTTCGCGACTGTTTTCGCTCGTGGGCTACTTTTATCTGACCAATCGGATGATTCAGTTTGGAACAGGCGCATACCACCAACGTTGAGCATTGGTAGAACCGCTACCGCCATCACGATAAAGCCGATACCGCCTAACCATTGCAGTATAGAACGCCACAACAGAATACTTGGTGCCATGCTGTCTAAGCCGCTTAATACGGTTGAACCCGTCGTGGTGATACCAGACATGGTTTCGAAGTAGGCGTCCGTAAAGCTGATGTGGTTGATGAAGACAAACGGCAGTGCAGCAAAGGCACTGGCAATGGTCCAAACCAAAGAGGTGATAAGGAACATGTCCCGCACCCCAAGTCGGAACTTAGCGGAGCGGCCCAAGCTCAAGCAGATGAACGCCACAATGTGCGTGATCACTACCGATTGACCAAACTCGAGGAAGCCACCGGTGCCTGTGAAAAAGGCAACCAATGTAGGGATGTACATGAAAAGGGCGAGTTTTGATAATACTAACCCTATCACTAATAATATCGGACGAAAGTTGACCATAGCTTAATAGACCATAGCTTAAATAGATTACAGCTTTGTGCCGGAGCGTCGCTCTCACAAAAAGAAAGTTGCGAGAACGATGCTTACGAGAACAAGGCTATAAGAAGAACGGGCTCGGTTGGAATAGAGACTCAACATCCGGTACGTATTTCTTGTCCACTAGGAACATCACTACGTGGTCATCCTGTTCGATTACGGTTCTATCGTGCGCGATAAGTACCTCTTCTCCGCGAACAATCGCACCAATGGTGGTGCCCGGTGGCAGTTTGATGTCGCCAATCGCTCGGCCAACCACTTTCGATGTGGTCTCGTCACCGTGAGCAATGGCTTCAATCGCCTCAGCAGCACCGCGACGTAGAGAGGATACGTTAACAATATCAGCACGACGAACGTGAGTAAGTAGCGCAGAAATCGTCGCTTGCTGTGGAGATATCGCAATATCAATCACGCCACCCTGAACAAGGTCGACATAAGCGCCACGCTGAATCAGCACCATTACTTTCTTGGCGCCCATTCGCTTCGCCAGCATCGCTGACATGATGTTGGTTTCATCTTCATTGGTTAGAGCGATGAACACATCTACCTGATCGATGTTCTCTTCGGTCAGCAGTTCTTGGTCGGCTGCATCACCACAGAATACGATGGTGTTTTCTAATTCTTCAGATAGCTTCTCGGCGCGAGTGTAGCTGCGCTCGATAAGCTTGATGCTGTAGCTCTGTTCAAGGCGTTTTGCCAAGCTTGCACCAATGTTACCACCGCCAACAATCATGATGCGACGATACGGTTTCTCTAGACGCTGAAGCTCACTCATTACTGAGCGGATATGGTTACTTGCTGCCACAAAGAAAACCTCATCATCGGCTTCAATGATGGTAGTACCTTGTGGGCGAATAGGGCGACCTTGACGGAAGATAGCGGCAACACGAGTATCAATGTGCGGCATGTGCTCACGCAAAGCAGACAGTGCGTTACCGACCAGTGGCCCACCGTAGTAGGCTTTTACCGCGACTAGGCTAACTTTCTGTTCAGCAAAGCTCACAACCTGCAATGCACCTGGATATTGAATCAGGCGCTCGATGTAGCTGGTGACGAGTTCTTCTGGGGCAATCAAATGATCGACCGGAATCGCCCCTGATTTGAAGAGTGCTTCTTTCTCTTCTAAATACTGTGGAGAGCGGATACGGGCAATACGGTTTGGTGTGTTAAACAGAGAAAAGGCAACCTGACATGCGGCCATGTTGGTTTCATCCATGTTGGTTACGGCAACCAACATGTCGGCATCTTGCGCGCCCGCTTCACGTAGTGTGTTCGGGTGGCTGGCATAACCGTTTACAACTCTAAGGTCGTATTTGTCCTGAAGTTCACGAAGTCGGTCGGCATTACGGTCGACAATCGTGATGTCATTGTTTTCACCCACTAGGTTTTCAGCAAGGGTACCGCCAACTTGTCCAGCACCTAGAATAATGATCTTCATAGCCTTTCTCTTATTTTTTGCCGTTGTAATTCTAGTGATCTCTTTTCGCTTTGATAATGCACTAGAAAGAAACAGCGGCTAAGAAATAAATTCTTAGCCGCTGTTAGTTGTTATGCCTGTTTTACTAGAACTGCGTAGTAGAAGCCATCCATATCTTCTTCACCAGGTAGTATTTGACGACCCGGTTTTTCGATATCAGACCCAACTAGCGTTGCGTTCTCGGTGCGCTCTAAGAATGCTTTCACTTGCAGCACGTTTTCTTGCGGCGTGATAGAACATGTCGCATAAACCATGGTGCCGCCTTCTTTTAGCTGGCGCCACATTGCATCCAAAATCTCACTTTGCAGCTCTGCTAGTGCATCAATATCAGATGCACGGCGTAGCCACTTAATGTCAGGGTGACGGCGGATTACACCCGTCGCTGAACACGGAGCATCAAGTAGGATGCGGTCAAACTGACTGCCTGTCCACCACTCTTCAGGGTAGCGAGCATCACCACAGATTACGTCGGCACGCAGTTGTAGGCGTTCAAGGTTATCGTAAACGCGGTCTAGGCGTTTAATATCACTGTCGATTGCAACCACTTCAGTGTCTTGAGTATGTTCAAGAATGTGTGCAGTTTTGCCACCAGGTGCTGCGCAGCAATCTAGGATTAGCTCACCATCTTTTGGTGTTAGGAAATCAACGGAAAGCTGAGCTGCAGCATCTTGCACCGATACCCAGCCTCTGTCGAAGCCAGGAAGCAAAGTAACGTCACAAGGTGAGGCTAATTTTATGGCATCAGCCGCTTCAGGGTGCAGTGTGTATTCAATGTTTTCGTTTTTAAGCAGTTCAACATACTCGTCACGAGTGTGGTGTTGGCGGTTTACGCGCAGCCACATTGGTGCCTTGCTGTTGTTTGCTTCAACCAATTGCTCCCACTGATCTGGGTAGCTTTCTTGAAGCATTTTTAGGATCCAGCTTGGATGGCTGTATTTGCCCGCATTGTGGCTAACGGCTTTCTCATCTAGCTCTTCTTGATCGCGCAGGTAGCTGCGAAGCACTGCGTTGATCAAACCACTCAGGCTTGGGCCGCGCAGTGTTTTGGTTGCTTCAACTGTTTCAGCAACGGCAGCATGCGAAGGGATGCGCATAAAGCTCAACTGGTAAATGCCTACTAAGATCAGGTGGTGGAATACGCGCTTTTTACCTTTAAGCGAGTTTTCCATCAGTTCGTTAGCGATTGACTCCAAGCGAGGCAGGTAACGAAGTGCGCCGTAGCAAATCTCTTGCAGTAGAGCATGGTCTCGCGGACGGATCGTTTTTTGAGCCGCAGGGAGAGCGTGTGAAAGAGAGTGGCCTTTATCGACAACTTGGAATAGGACATTTGCAGCAGCAGCGCGAACATTCATGAGGGGTACCGAATATTTATTTGAATACATGAGGGCATCTCTGCCCTCGTAAAGGTTTTCTAAATAGTGTTTTTACAAGCTACACGTTTTTAAGTACATATTGAGTAGCTTTAAAGCGGTTAAGAAAGTTGAGTACCAACTTCAAACCAGCTTGCACGTGAGTTCAAGATATCTTGAACTGACATGGCTTTTTTGCCTGGAACTTGTAGTTGTTCCAATACTAGTACTTTGTCGCCAGTCGCAACATAAATACCAGTCTTATCTGCTTTGATGATTGAGCCAGCTGGCGCAGATGTCGACTCTTCATCAACACGTGTCTGCCAAACTTTAATGCTTTTTTCATCACTAGAGCTGCTATCAACAATCGCAAAGTGACTCATTGGCCACGGGTTGAAAGCGCGCACACAACGTTCGATGTGTTCTGCACTGTCATTCCAATCAATTTTTGCTTCTTCTTTGCTCAGCTTCTTCGCGTAGTTAGCAAGTTCGTCGTCTTGCTTCTCAGCAACAGCCTTACCAGAAGCGATGTCTGCTAAGCACTCAACAAGAGCATCAGGACCAAGGCCAGCCAACTTTTCGTACATTGACGCGCTGGTGTCTGTTGCTTCGATTGGTAGCGTCGCGATACTTAACATATCACCGGTATCTAGGCCGATATCCATCTGCATGATCGTCACGCCAGTCTCTTTATCGCCCGCCCAGATAGAGCGTTGGATCGGAGCAGCACCACGCCAGCGCGGTAGGATAGAACCATGCACGTTAATACAACCCAAGCGAGGCGTATCTAATACAGCTTGTGGAAGAAGCAAGCCGTAAGCGACAACAACCATGATGTCAGCATTCAAATCTGCTAGCTCTTGCTTAGCTTCATCTGACTTGAAGTTTTCTGGTTGGTAAACCGGAATATTGTTTTCAAGTGCGATGTTTTTTACTGGGCTCGCAGTCAGTTTTTTACCGCGGCCTGCTGGACGATCTGGCTGTGTGTAAACAGCAATAACTTCATGCTCCGAAGACAACAACGCCGCCAAATGACGGGCGGCGAAATCCGGAGTACCTGCGAAGACAATTCTTAAAGATTGACTCAAGGTAGACTTCCTTCTTAATTTAGTAATAGCAGCGGTTATTAACCTTGTTTCTCGTTGAAACGTTTAATCTTCGCTAGCTTATCTTGAATACGTTTGCGCTTTAGTGGCGATAGGTAATCAACAAACAACTTGCCTTCTAGGTGGTCAAGTTCGTGCTGAACACAGATAGCCAGAAGGTCGTCAGCGTCGAATGTGAATTCGTTGCCTTCACGGTCTAATGCTTTAACCGTTACTTCTGCAGCGCGAGGGACTAGAGCTCGAGCGCCTGGTACAGATAGACAGCCTTCTTCGATACCATCTTCGCCACGTTTGTCGGTAATTTCAGGGTTGATCAGAACCATAGGCTCGTCACGTGTTTCTGAAATATCGATAACAACGATGCGCTGGTGGAAATCTACTTGCGTTGCAGCAAGGCCGATACCTTCTTCGTCGTACATGGTTTCAATCATGTCATCAACGAACTTTTGAATCTCTGGGGTAACTTCTTTTACCGGTTTCGCCACGGTACGTAGACGATCATCTGGTAATGTTAATACTTGTAATACAGACATATACACTCGAAATATTGAACTGTGCCGAAACAGCTTAAACCTTGTTGGCTCAATTCTAGACATTTTAGAGGTCAAATGACAGCATCCTGAAGGTAATTCTCTAATCAGATGTCATATATTCAGACCAAGGAACCTAGGTCATGCGTCATTTTTCCCCCGCTTTATCTCTTATTTGTGCCTCGCTTTCGTTCGCTGCTATGGCTGAAAATAGTGAGCAACCTTTAACCATTAAACAAGGCGCACCCGAAGCGTATGTGGTGGTGAAGGGCGATACTTTGTGGGATATCTCCGCGATGTATCTCGATAGCCCATGGCTGTGGCCGAGGTTGTGGCAGGTCAATCCTGAGATAGAAAACCCTCACCTTATTTACCCCGGAGATAAATTGTCTCTGGTTTGGATTAATGGCGAGCCTGTATTGAGCCTCAAACCCGTCATCAAGCTAAGCCCTAAGATTCGTGTCTCTGAGAAGAAAGCAGTACCTACCGTCAATGAGGGGCTGGTTTTGCCGTATCTACAGTCTGATCGCTTGGTGGAGCAGCAAGATATCCAATCTGCTCAACGAGTGTTGGGGACAAGTGATGGTAAACGTTTCTTATCAGGTGAAGACCGACTATTTATCTCGGGCAATCAGCAACATCAAAAATGGGGTATTTACCGTTCTGTCGAAACTTACCAACGACAGCAACCTCAAGCGAGTATGACTTCTTTGCGTTTGGTCGCCACGGCGCGCTTGAAAGAGGTGGATGCTGAGTTCAGTAGTTTGCAAATAGAGACTCAGCTGCAAGAGGTACTGCTCAACGACCTCGTGTTACCAGAACTTGGCGTTGATCAGGTGAAGCTCTCAACCACATTTTATCCAGCGCCTAGTGCTGCGGGGCAATTTGCTAATATCTTGGGTTCATTAGACGGCAGCCAATACAGTGCAAAGAATCAGGTCGTGGTTATTAATAAAGGCTCACAGGACAATCTTCGCCAAGGATCTATGTTTACGCTCAGCGAAAGCGGCGCGGTGGTGTTTGGTAAGCAGGGTGAATACAGCTATAAAGAGTCAGCGGCGAGCGATAAGGTGCAGTTGCCAAGTACCTCACTCGGTAGTTTGATGGTCATTCGCCCTTATGAGTATTTTAGCTTGGCTTTGATCACTCAGAGCTCTAAGCCGGTTAGCAATGACATTCTGGCTGTATCGCCTCTGGATCTGGCTTTGACGGAAGAGCTTAAGGGCTCCGAGTGAATGAGCAACAACTGAGTGCTTGGCTAACTCTAAGTTTTGTACCGCAATTGGGTGGCAAGCGACTTTCTCGACTGCTGAGCATTGATTCCCCTTCGAATATTGTTGGCTACTCAAGCCAGCAACTGCAAGCGCTTGGTTTGTCTGCCAAGCAAATTTCCTATCTAAGAGAGCAAGCCCCAAGAGAAGTGGAGGCTTGCCTGGCGTGGCAAGCAAAACAAACTAACCATCACATCATTACCCCGAATTGCTCGCATTATCCCAAACTGCTGAATGAGACCGCCTCTGCGCCGAGCGTGCTTTTCGTTAAAGGTCACGTTGAAAAACTGATTGAGCCTCAAATCGCAATGGTCGGCAGTCGTAATGCCAGCCTCGAAGGGCTGCAGACAGCGAAGTCCTTCGCCAAAGAGTTTGTGCAAAACGGTTTAATTGTCACCAGTGGATTAGCGTTGGGCATTGACGGCTATGCTCATGATGGTGCTCTGGATAAAGGAGGGGAAACTTTTGCGGTGTTGGGTTCAGGCTTGGACTCCATTTATCCTGCACGTCACCGAAATCTAGCGGATAGAATTTGTGAGAATGGCGCGCTGATTTCAGAGTTTCGCCCAAGCGCAAAACCACGACCTGAACATTTCCCTCGGCGTAACCGTATTATAAGTGGGTTATCGCTCGGAACCTTGGTAGTTGAAGCTGCTGAGAAGAGTGGTTCTTTGATTACGGCTCGCTATGCCATGGAGCAAGGCCGAGAGGTGTTTGCGCTGCCTGGCTCAATTCATAGTCCAACCAGCCGCGGAGGTAACAGCCTAATTAAAGCTGGTGCATGTTTGGTGCAAAATGCTCAAGATGTTCTGATCGAAATAAAGAGTCTGTTAGACTGGTCTATAGATCAGCAGCCCAGCTTGTTCGAACCTACGCCCAGTATGGGGGAAAATGAACAATTGCCATTTCCACAGCTGTTAGCTAACGTAGGGTTAGAGGCGACACCCGTTGATATTTTGGCACAGAGAACCCATATACCTGTGCATGAGGTCATGATGCAGCTTTTAGAGCTTGAGCTCTCAGGGCATGTTGTTGCAGTTTCCGGTGGCTATATTCGAAAGGGGAGAGGCTAAGCTATGATGATGGACATACTGATGTACTTGTTTGAAACCTACATCCATAGCGATTCTGAATTGCAGGTGGATCAAGATGAGCTGGAAGATGAGCTTCTTCGAGCAGGGTTTCACCAAGATGATATTTATAAGGCCCTCCATTGGTTAGAAGATCTTGCTGCATTGCAAGATACTGAGAACCAAGCGGCGATTAGTGTGTGTTCCAATACCTCGATGCGTATTTATACCAGTCGAGAGATTTCACGTATTAATATGGAGTGTCGAGGTTTCTTACTTTTCCTTGAACAGATTAATGTACTCACGACAGAGATTCGTGAAATGGTGATTGATCGTGTGATGGGGCTTGAGACAAACGAATTTGAATTGGATGATCTGAAATGGATTATCTTAATGGTGCTATTTAATGTACCGGGTAATGAAAGTGCTTACACGCAAATGGAAGAGCTGTTGTACACCAAAGAGCAAGGTATCTTGCATTAATACAGGCTTGTCATGAGTAGTAAGATTGATAATCAGCTTTTTTCAGCACATGAACATGCACTAGAGCATGAACCATGTCCACAGTGTGGTGGAGAGCTTCAGCTTCGCCATGGTAAGCACGGCCCATTTTTAGGCTGTAAGCAGTATCCTAGCTGTGATTACATCAAGCCTCTGCATCAGAACGATGGCCACGTAGTTAAAGAGCTGGGTGTGCCGTGCCCTAAATGCCAAAACGAATTGGTATTAAGGCAAGGCCGCTTTGGGATGTTCATTGGTTGTAGTAGCTACCCAACGTGTAATCACATCGAATCTTTGGATCAACCAAAAGAACAACCTGAAGAGCAGCCACTTGTTGCTTGTCCTGAGTGTGGCAGAGGCCATTTGGTTGAGCGTAAATCTCGCTATGGTAAAACCTTTTATGCGTGCGATAACTATCCTAAGTGTAAGTTCGCCGTTAATCAGCCACCTGTTATAGGTCGTTGTGAAGAGTGTCAGTTCCCGCTGTTGCTGGAGAAGAAAACGGCCAGTGGCACTAAGAAGCAATGTGCTGATCGCAAGTGTCATCACATTCAATCTCAATAACTTGATGTTATAGAAAAAAAACGGCGCTCAATGA
>NZ_JBFRSN010000326.1:0-694 GCF_041473595.1 Vibrio sp. 10N.222.46.A1 | reverse complement strand
CTGCCCGGTGGCAGATTAGTAAGCATGCTGTTATCGGGCATTTGACGACTGGCATTGGCTAAACTGCGCGACAATGCTTGATGCGGAAACAAAGCAGGGTCTGGAAATGCCGAGCTGAGTGGAATGATACTAGGGTCTTTGGCTCGTTGAAGTACATCGTAAAGCAGGTCGCTGATCTTAACGGGATACGGCTTGATGGCTTTTTGTTGTGCGAGTTCTGAGGTGAACACATTTCTGCGCGGTAACACGAAATAGCCAGATTTAGGCTTAGATCGCACATAGCCTTGGTCTTCAAGCTGTTGATACGCCTGAAGTACCGTCTCGATACTGAGTTTATAACGTTTACACGCGTCTCTAATCGATGGAATTTTCTCACCACTAAGCCAGATGTTTTGTTCTATCTGATTCTTGATTGTATTGGCGAGTATCTGAGATTTTTTCATCAAAAAGTCTTTTCTATCTAATGTGTAAAATATTACTAAACCGTGAATATTCGAAGTACTCAGACATTCAGGTATAACAAAGCCCTACCCTAAACCCAATTACCTTCACGGTCGACTTGTTTATCTCTCCCATAAGAAAAGACACCACACTCATCAATCGAGTGTGGTGCCTTAATTACTGAGCTGCTTAGCTACTTAGTTTAGATTAACTAGCCGACTAGTTAGCTGGACGCCACACGCCCCATTGATCA
>NZ_JBFRSN010000325.1:0-544 GCF_041473595.1 Vibrio sp. 10N.222.46.A1 | reverse complement strand
CATCAGTACTTAGACCTTTATCACCATACGGTAGACGAGCAAGAGTGCGAGGCAGCGTTAGTGTTACGTAACGTGCATCGTCACTTTCACGGAATGAATTCCATGCTGCGTATGCAGGAGAGTCGAAGCCTGCTGCTACAGGTTTGCCTTCAGAGAAAGTTTGGAAGCTGTTGAACTCGAACATTTCAGCATTTGCAGCGGCAATGAACGGTGCATGACATGCTGCAGCAACTTCACCCATGTAGCGAAGTAGAGCAACGTCTTCATCTTTTGCGCTAAACTCGTAATCACCAATGAAAGTACCGTAAGGCTGACCACCAGCAGTACCAAACTCACCTTGATAAACCGCATTGAATAATGGGCTTCGGTCAATTGCTGGTGCGTCTTCAAATTGGTCAAGCAGCTCTTCTTGTGTGAAATCAACCATTTTAATCTTTAGATCACGGCCAAGTTCACTCTCTTTAACAAGCTTTTGTAGACCACGCCAAGAGCCTTCAAGTTTCTGCAAGTCTTTCTGCTGCATGACTTCAGATAACTGTTGAGA
>NZ_JBFRSN010000324.1:0-4688 GCF_041473595.1 Vibrio sp. 10N.222.46.A1 | reverse complement strand
GATGTAGACTGGGCAAAAGATAAGTATGGGTTCTCAACCTCTATCTTTGGTGGTTTAGAGTACAAATTTAGTGACCGATTAGCGTTAAACACACAACTACGTTGGTTAGGTACCGTTGTCGATAACGACACCTCCGGTGTTTGTAACATCCCAAGTAACGGGCAAGAGTGCATCATCCGCTTTGATACCGACTGGATGAACCAATTCCAAGCCAATGTCGGACTGAGTTTTACTTTCTAAGTATCGATGACCATCTCATACCAATAGAACCTCCGAATAGTTGGTCAGTTCAACTATAGAGTGTATGAATTTCAGTCATACGCTCTACTTTTAAATAAAGTCATATAACCTAATAAAACAGAAAAAATTAGACACATAAACCAATCAGAAAACCCCAAACCAATTCATACCTCTAAAATAACCATCATTTAACATCTTAAAGACCATAAGACCACAGTTATTAAACATACCTAATCTATTGCTTTAACCATTCTAACTAGGTAGGCTCATTAGCACGCATCAGCTGAATATTTCAGGTTATGCAAACACACATCAAACAATTAAGAATTATCCGCTGAGTTCTCCAATCGCTAACAACATAATAATCTAAACTTTTGCTTAATCACGGAAGATAAAGTAAACAGTCAAACCGTTTGCCTGTTTTAACTATCATCTCCTTACCAAGCACAGCGTGACGAGAAGCTTCATACCTCAGGGAAGTTGTAAAGGAGTTAAATATGAAGCGAGAACAGTGGGGATCCCGAGCAGGATTTATCCTTGCCGCAGTAGGATCTGCTATTGGTTTAGGAAACATTTGGCGTTTTCCATATATGGCTTATGAAAATGGCGGCGGTGCTTTTTTCATTCCATATCTATTTGCCATGCTTACGGCTGGTATCCCATTTATGATCCTAGAGTTCAGTATGGGTCAAAAATATCGTGGCTCTGCACCTGCAACCTTAGCGCGCATCAACTCAAAATTTGAGTGGCTTGGCTGGTTCCAAGTGGGTGTAGCGGCTGTCATCGCGGTCTACTATGTTGCCGTTATCGGTTGGGCAATTTCATACTTCGGTATGTCATTCAATCAAAGCTGGGGAACAGACACTAACGCATTCTTCTTCAGTGAATATCTAGCTCTAGGTGATAACTCACCGACGAACCTAGGTAGCATCCAATGGGGCATCGCTGGCGCAATGTTACTCGCTTGGGCAATCACTTATGCAGCTATCGTGGGTGGTGTTAAAGCTGGTATCGAACGTGCTTCTAAAGTAATGATGCCAGTGTTGTTCATAATGGTGATTTTGCTTATCGGACGCATGGTTTTCCTTCCTGGTGCTCTAGATGGTGTGAACTACATGTTCGAACCTGATTTCAGCAAGATCTGGGACGTAAAAGTATGGGCTGCTGCTTATGGACAAATCTTCTTCACGCTAAGTATCGGTTTTGCGATCATGCTGGCTTACTCAAGCTACCTGCCTGAAAAATCAGATATTACGAACAACGCGTTCATGACGGTTCTTATCAACTGTGGTTTCTCAATTCTTGCGGGTATTATGATTTTCTCTGTTCTTGGCTACATGGCTCAAGAACAAGGTAAACCATTAACTGAAGTTGTATCAGCAGGCGTTGGCCTTGCGTTTGTTACGCTACCTGCTGCGATTAATTTACTTCCAGCACCGTATATTCTGGGTCCACTATTCTTCTTTGCACTTGTTGTGGCTGGTTTAAGCTCTCATATCTCAATTATGGAAGCAGTAACATCTGCAATTATGGACAAGCTGAACTGGAGCCGTAAAAAAGCAGCAAGTATTGTTATTGGCGTTGGTGTTGTGGTGTCTATGGCATTTGCAACTAACGGCGGCCTACTTCTACTAGACCTAGTCGATCACTTCGCTAACAACGTCGGCATCATGGTAGGCGGATTCATTGAAATCCTTCTAATGGCATGGTTACTAAACAAAGTTAGCGATGTACGTGCGTACGTCAATGAGATTTCAGATTTCTCTATTGGCGTATGGTTTAACGTATGTTTACGCTTCGTCACTCCAGTTATGCTTGCAATCATTCTTGCAACAAAACTAAGCGCATTGTTTACAGACGGTTACGGTGGCTACGACCTGACTCTTGGTTGGGCAATGATCGCAGGATTACTAGCGATTGGCATTATCATAAATATGACAAGTAAGAAGGAAGCATAATCATGACAACGAGTGCGATTATTATGATGGTTCTTGGTCTTGGTATCACTTGGGGTGGTGCTGCAATTTGCATAAAGCGTGCAATGGACAAACAGAAATAACCTTATTTAAACCATTCAAAAATGCCAGCTACTAAGCTGGCATTTTTTTGTCTCATCACCTAGAACTTGTAGGTGATACCCAGTGCACCACCCACTTGTAATTCAACACCTTTATACATGTCGAGCTCAGGGTGAACTTGCACGTACGCATTCCAACCTTCGTAGAAATTCACTTTAATACCTAAAGGCAAACGTAAGCCAAAATCATTATTCCACTCAGCCCAAGCACCTGCACCGACATACCAACTCAACGGAGCTTCAGCCTCAAACTGACCACGCTTCAAAATGTAGTCAAATGCAGCACCGTCGTTGCCAATCGTGGCACGGTATTTCTGATCAAATTCGACAACGACACTCAGGTCTTGGTCTATGGCTAATCCAACTTCCAAATCTGGAGCTTCAGAAGCATGCACAAACGCGGCTCCGCTGCAGCACATAAGGCCGATCAAATAACGATGTTTCATAATATTCTCAGACTGTTTTTAAAAATGATAGTGTACTGGGTTCACAAAGAGAGGTGTCATCGCTAGGTAAAAGCGAACTGGTGCTCAAGGTTCGGTATCGGCCTTTAACACATAGAGTTGAGTAGAACTAGTTGAGTAAGAAGAGCTTAAGCGTGAGGATATTTTGCATATTGCAGAAAACAAAAAAGGAGGCCGTAAGGCCTCCTTTCAATTTATTGAATCAGCGAATTAACCGTTGTTACGGATCCACTCATCCATGTCTGTCTTAAGGTTGTCAGACTTAGTACCGAAGATAGCTTGTACGCCACCAGCAACTACAACAACACCTGCAGCGCCTAGTTTCTTCAGTTTGTCTTGGTCAACAAGAGCGGTATCAGCTACTGCAACACGTAGACGAGTAATACAAGCGTCAAGACCAGTGATGTTCGCTTTACCACCGAATGCAGCAACTAGCTCACCAGCAAGTTCAGAACCTGTAGCAACTACTTCTTCTTCAGATTCGTCTTCACGGCCCGGAGTTTTAAGGTCAAGTGCTTTAATCACAGTGCGGAATACGATGTAGTAAATTGCAGCGTAAGCAACACCACATACAACCATTAGACCCATCTTAGACGCGTTGCCAGATAGAACTAGGAAGTCGATTAGACCGTGTGAGAAAGATGTACCGTGTACAAAACCTAGAGTGTTCGCAAGAACGTATGCAGAACCAGCTAATAGAGCGTGGATTGCGTACAGTACAGGAGCAACGAATAGGAATGAGAATTCGATTGGTTCAGTGATACCCGTTAGGAATGAAGTCAACGCAGCAGAAGCCATGATGCCCATTACTTTAGCACGGTTTTCAGGTTTAGCTGAATGTGCAATCGCGATTGCAGCAGCAGGTAGACCGAACATCTTGAACATGTAACCACCAGCTAGCTGACCGAAGCCATTGCCCGCTGCACGAGATGCGTCATCAGCAACTAGGTAACAAGTAAGAACACCGTTTTGAGTTTCGCCAGCAGCATTTACACAAGTACCAGCTTCGAAGAAGAAAGGTACGTTCCAAACGTGGTGAAGACCAAATGGAATCAGAGAACGCTCAACGATACCGTAGATACCAAACGCCACTTGTGGGTTTTGGTGAGCAGCCCAATCAGAGAACGCAGAAATAGCGCCGCCAACTGGTGGCCATACTACAGATAGTAGGATTGCTAGACCAATCGCAGAGAAACCTGTGATGATTGGCACAGCACGCTTACCAGCGAAGAAGCCAAGGTACTCTGGTAGTTGAATACGGAAGAAACGGTTGAATGCCCAAGCAGCAACACCACCGACTAGGATACCACCTAGTACACCAGTGTCGATTTTATCAACGCCCATTACACCAGCCATTACGCCTAGTGTAGCAGTCATGATGCCGTAACCAACGATAGCAGCTAGACCAGCTACACCGTCGTTATTAGTAAAGCCAAGTGCTACGCCTACTGCGAACAGTAGTGCCATTTGACCGAATACTGAACCACCCGCTTGTTCCATTAAGTTTGAAACGATTTCTGGAATGAAAGGAAGGTCTGCTGCACCGACACCTAGCAAAATACCCGCAA
The DNA here is from genome assembly GCF_041473595.1 of Vibrio sp. 10N.222.46.A1. Taxonomy (NCBI): domain Bacteria; kingdom Pseudomonadati; phylum Pseudomonadota; class Gammaproteobacteria; order Vibrionales; family Vibrionaceae; genus Vibrio; species Vibrio sp. 10N.222.46.A1. Next base: position 339 of record NZ_JBFRSN010000324.1, on the reverse strand, counting down.
CTGGTAAAACTGATACTGGTAGCATCAGAGACTTACCAACTTTCTGCAGGCTAGCAAAAAGGTTCTTAAACATGTTTATGCTCCTGATAAAGATAAAATAATTATATGGGTCCTAACGGCACACCCCCGTAGCCTATATGTTAGCACCCAGTGAAAATGTAACCATGTATTGCATTATATTTTCTGCCGCTAAATATATATTGATGGGGAACTAACTTTCTAGTCACTTACGAAATTTAGTTTCAAAACACGTCTTGGATCACATGTCAAATATAGAAATGCAATGCTTTACAACCCACTAACTAACTGAAAAACAAACAAATTATAATCACCCTCTAT
>NZ_JBFRSN010000323.1:0-3023 GCF_041473595.1 Vibrio sp. 10N.222.46.A1 | reverse complement strand
GGGTAAGAGTAACCAACAAAACAGTGACCCGGCGCGATAAAACATAAGTGAAGCACAGGCTTCTTAACATTGTCTTTCGCTGTCATCAGCCCTTTACCGCGCATTGCTTGACGCATTGGCACAGTAAACTTACGGCAGAACTTCAAAAGCTCTTTCGCTTCATTGGTGTCAGGTGTTTCAATACGGATATCGCCACAACGTGGGAAACCTTCTTTCTCAGAAAGCGCCTCAAGAATTGGAGAAATACGATCATCAGTCGGCAGATCTTTGATTTCAACCGCTACCGCGATCATTTGACGAGCAAAGATCAACGATTGGAAGTCGATCTCTTTTACCAGTTTATCGGCTTCGCCTGCTTGATAACATTCAAACAATACAAAGCCTGTATTGTTCTTTAAGCGAGGAAAACCAAACACTTCCAGTTGTGTTGCCTTGTCTTGAATTTCGCCAGCACATTCTTTTTCAAAACCAGAGCGACAATAAAGTAGTACGTGTTTCACTGAGTTACCTCTTTTATATTCAAAGCAGCGAAGGAGAAGACTCCCCAACCAATGATAAATAGTAGACCACCAAACGGTGTTATAGGGCCAAACCATTTTATTCCTGTCAGTGCTAAGCCATAAAGGCTGCCACTAAAACAAAGGATGCCGATGATAAAGCAAATTGCCGCAATGAAAAAATATTTTTGTGATTTAGCGCCAAGTTTCATCTGCAGCAGTGCACCACACGCCAATATTGCTAGTGTATGGATAAACTGGTACTGAACACCTGTCTCAAACACGCCTAGCAGATACTCTGGCAAGACAGCTTTTAACCCGTGAGCGGCGAAGGCACCTAGCATTACGGCTATTGCGCCAGAGATACCTGCAAAAGTGAGTAAATACTTACTTCTCATTAAGCACCTCTTTGATAAACGCCGATAGTTTCTCAACGGTTAACGCTATGTTCTGCTGTTCGGTGTAGCCAGAGCTCTTACGAGGCTTAAAGCTGTGATCGCCATCAGGAATAAACTCAACACGAATCGAATCCGACAGGTCGAAATCAGCAAACTCTTCTCGCTTACCAAAGGTATCGCGCTCACCTTGTAGAATAAGACACGGCTTTGCTAACTCAGCCAAGTGCTCACCTTTGTATTTCTCTGGTTTGCCTGGCGGATGGAAAGGAAAGCCTAAACAGGCCATTGCAGCCACCTTATCAACTTCAGACAAATGGCTCGCCATACGTCCTCCCATCGACTTACCGCCAATCACAAGCTTATCGGCATCTACCTGTCCGATAATATCTTGGTAAGCTTCGAGCAGTTTAGGGGCTCGATCAGGTGGACGACGCTTACCATCTTCAGCACGTTTGATCATGTAAGGGAAATTAAAACGAATCACTCGTATCCCTTTAAACGCCAACCCTTTTGCTACCGACTGCATGAACTCATGATCCATACCTGCGCCAGCACCATGTGCAAAGATAAAGGTTATTGGGTTGTCTTCACCATCAATGATGAGGTTATTCATCAAGTAAGTCCTCTTGTTCACTTTGCGCTTTCGCCAACATCCAATCACGGAAAGTCGCAATACGCCCCATGTCAGCTTGTTTCTCATGACACACTACATAGAAGGCGTTCTTACTTACCAACACTTCATCAAAAGGGGCAATCAAACGACCTGCTTCGATTTCAGGTTGCGCCAACACATTATTACCCAAAGCAATACCTTGCCCGTGAGCGGCCGCCTGCAATACCATGGTTGAATGACTGAAGATAGGGCCATGATTAACGTTTACCCCATCAATACCATTTTGCTTAGCAAACTGTTTCCAATCCTTTCGAGATGTATCATGCAGTAGCGTATGACATGCCAAATCACTGAGAGATTCTAAAGGTTTAGCTCCTAGCAGCACGGAAGGTGAGCAAAGAGGAATTAAGTATTCTTGGTAAAGTTTATCGGCTCTGAGCCCCGACCAATTCCCTCGGCCATAGTAAATAGCCACGTCTACATCATCGGTCAACGAGCCTTCATCCATATCAACGGCTTTGATTCTTACATCAATATCAGGTTCTTGCTGATTAAAGTCAGCGAGCCTTGGTACCAACCATTGAATAGCAAAACTCGGCGGCAAACTGATGGTCAATGCGCCCTTCTCACTTCGCTCAAGCACTTTGTCTGTCGCTTCTGCCAGTGATGTGAAAATATCTTTGATATCCAAGAAGTAGCTTTGACCTTCTTCAGTCAGCAGCAAAGAGCGGTTTCTTCGACGAAACAGCTTCAAAGATAAGAATTCTTCAAGCGCTTTGATCTGATGACTGACCGCGGCTTGAGTAACAAACAACTCTTCTGCGGCACGCGTAAAACTCAAGTGTCGAGCCGCGGCTTCAAACACTCTTAGCGAGTTTAATGGGGGTAATCGACGAGACATAGTTACTCTCTAAATAAGCATTAGTTTTTTTTATCTGAAACATTATAATTTGTCCATTGCCTAGCGGCCAGAGAAATTCTATATTTCATCCCGCAGCAGCTAGCCTGAACGGCTTGATTCTCTCTAGAATCAATTGGTTTAGCTCCTGCGATGTTGTGTTTGCAAACTCGTTCTTTTCGAGTTGGGTAGAGTTCTACCAAATGTTTTGTTGCAGTTCTATACTGAAACGAGGCATGTACTTCCTGTATTTATTTTGACCTGTCTGTCAAATTTGTTTACACCGCCTTATGGGCGGTGTTTTTTTATGTGCAAAGAAAAGTAACAATAAGTTTATCAATAGCTGTGCTAATTAATCTTTATTATTTTTCATCGCTAATCACAGAATCAGACACCCACTCAAATAAACAACTGAACACATACAAATAGCACCATTGAGTTGCACTAAAAAGTAACAGAATACTTCAAGATACTCACACTTCTTCAGTACTTATAGACCCGTTTAGATCTCACCAGTTCTATCAATCCAAAATTTCAAAGCTGAGCATGACGATAGCACGTCCAAACGCATGCCTCTGTCTACTGTCAATCCTTCATCATAGACAATAAAAAAGCCG
>NZ_JBFRSN010000322.1:0-11761 GCF_041473595.1 Vibrio sp. 10N.222.46.A1 | reverse complement strand
AGCGTGTTCATAAACAATCTTGGATCGGTAATATTGCTCAACATGGCTGGTGTTGGTAAACAGTCATCATCAACGTAGTCGACATAGTCTGCCGCCGAATCAAAGATCAAAATATCCAAAGCCAAACGATCCAAGCCATATCGGCCTCGGTGGATCATATCCGCTGAAAAAACCAATAAGTCACCGGCGGCTAATGGTATCTGCTTACCACCAGAGATGTCATCGCTGCTCACTTTGCCGTTTTCTTCTTGGCGAACATTGTACTCTTCTTCGTTATCCCAACGTTTGTGCGTGCCGGGGATAAGCTCCATACCGGGCTCATCAAAAAGGGGCACTCGCAGATGCAATACCTGGGTTTCCATGATGACTTTCATTTGGTCATCAACGTCGTAGTCGTATTGACAGTCACGATGCCAGAAGTCTTTTTGTTGCGGATTTACCGGGTTGAAGAACAGCTGTGTATTCATGAATGCTGGTTTGTTCGGAATCACCGCATCAACCACGTTCATCACTTGCTTCGAGCTGATGAAGTCGAAAAGCACGCTTCTATCGTCGGCGAGCAAATATTCGCTTCCCGTAATTAAAGACGAGTTAAATGCTTCTTCTTTATAGAATTCTTCGTTGTCTGCTTTCCATGATTCATGGAATTTCAGCACGACTTTTCTAAGCGATGCAATTTGAGCTTCATCGAAATAATTTCTGATAACAAAGTAACCATGTTCGTCGTAACGGTCACTTAATTGTTGGCTGTTTTCTACCACTGATTACCTTCGTTCATTCTTTGCTGTGTAATAACCACAGATTTCTTGGGCGCATAATGCCAGACAGTCGCCATTCAACCAAGTAACGAGTGCTCCATAACGAGGCGCGGTAGAGCTGAAAGGCATAGAGTTGCTGGATATATAGGCTGTCGAACGATTCAATTTACAGTCACATTATTAGCTCACTGCCACATTACCAATACCGCTGCGATAGAAAGCAAAACGAGCGCAAGAATGTCTTTGCGCGCGATGCTTTGCCCTAACCAGAAATAGGATATCAACACCATGAAGATCACTTCGACTTGCCCGAGTGTCTTTACGTACGGCACGGCTTGAAGCGACATCGCGCTAAACCAACCCAGAGAACCGATAACACTCGCTAAGCTTGTCATGATGACCAGTTTAGATTTCTTGAATATCTGGCGCAGCGTGTCGCGCTCTCTGAAAAAGAGATACGTACAGATAATGCATGTCTGAAGAGTTATCACCAAAAACAGCACCCAAGCAGCGCTATGAGGGAAGGGCAGCCCTATGCTCAAGCTTGCTTCACGTACCCAAAGAGACGTTAAAGCAAAAGCGGTACTACACGCCATACCTAGTAAGAACACTTTCGGAGACAAGCTTCGCCAACCAGAAGAACTACTCATGATTAGTACGCCTAACGTGCCAATAAGCACGCCAATCCAACCTGTTAATGTTAAAGCAGTTCCAAAAAACAATACGGATAACACAGCAGATACGGGGGCTTCACACTTGGCTAAGCCTGCTCCTATCGCATAGTTTTCGAGCTTAAATAACATCACCATTAAGCCCGTCGCGAGGATCTGCATAATGGCTGCTGCAATAATGTAGAAAACAAACTCACCCGAAAAATCAGGTGTGGATACTGGCTTCCATTGATAGAGGGCGCACAGATAAATTAAGGCGATTGGGCCTGCCCAGATAAAACGCGCCAGCGTCACACCAGCAACACTCATGGTGCCACTTAACTTGCTTTGAAAGGCATTGCGCCAAGATTGGCTGAAGGCTGCGAGAAGAGTAAAGGCTATCCAACTAAATGACATGACGCTTCCGTGTGTTATATAAAATTATGATTATATTAACAAATTTAACCAATAGAAGAAGGGGCTTGTTTGTTTATTGAGCGTCTATTTTCAGGCGATAGTCTATTTGGGGAAATCAGAACTTTGTGCGAGCTAACCTTTGAAGGGACTGCTCATTGAACTTCAACACAATATAGCTAGCCGCCTCAAAAGATCGGCTGTTTTTTGTTTTTGAAATAGAGCAACGCGCTAATCAAAACGAACAATAAGGTGAAGTAATAGAAAAACGAAGACAGTGAAGCTAAGAAAGCGAGGTTCTGTTCTATTTCTTGTTCGGTGTAGCCCTGAGACACCAGTTTATAGTAGTAAGCGTACAAAATGCCGATCAGCCCATATCCGAGATTAAACATCAGGCCTTTAAAGCTGAGGACAGTGGCTCGGTTGTGTGATTCGGTTTTTTTATTCAGGTGGTAGCTAATGAAAATGTTCATCGTCATGATAATAAAAATCAGTACTAGTGCTGGAATAACCCCGTAAATCGTCCAACCTAAACTGATCCAATAATAAGTCGCCATGCTTGCTAAACCCATAACCACAATGAAGGTTTTAGGCTCCATGCTTTCTGCTAGCCTACGGCTTTGCCCCGCCAATATGATTTTAAGCAAACTGATCCCCGCGCCAATAAAACCGAAGTAGATAATAGGAATATCGATGGCGAGATAATATTGGCTGTTCATGGTTAGGAACATTCTTGAGGTGTGTTCGAACAGGCTGTAATACAACAACATGAACAGCACGTAAGGCGTAGCAAGTACCCACTTACCTGTGTCAGCTGTTAATTTAAGGCTGGCGATGGTGGTTGCCAATTTGGTTTGGTCGCTTGGCATTACCTTTTTCTCTTCGCGCATATTAATCGCGGCATAGATGGCGATCATCGCTACAAATAGGGTGGCGAACACAGGAATACGCATCAGATCTTTAGTGCTTTCTGGTTCAGATAGTCCAAGGAAATGAAAGATGTTCGCCATAAAGTTCACGTCGTACATCGCCGCGCCAATTAGTGTGACAAAGATACCGACCGTTGAGGCGACACGAAGCTGAATTTGCAGCACTCGCGGCCACAACTCTTCATTGCCTTGTTCTTTTAAGGTGTCGTAAGCCAATGCCTCGTCAGCACCGCTGGCCAGTGCCATCGCTAAGCCGCTTAATATCCGGTTAACCAGAAACACAATGAAGACTAGATTGGCATCTCCAGTCGGAACAAGAGCAATCATGGCGATCTCAATGAACATCACAATTGAAGAGAGCACCACAAGCTTTTTGCGCCCTAAGGTATCGGCGAACGCGCCAGACGGTACTTCAGCAAGCACAATGGTGGCAGCCCACACTACATTGAGCATCGCGAATTGAGATAGGGTTAGCCCGTAATCTAAATAAAGTAGGGTGAATATAGGGTAGTAAAAACGCGCAAAGTAGCTGCTTCGAAACATCAAGAAGTAGCGGACATTGGGAATTTTAAGGATCTCTTTGGGCGTCATGATAATTTCAGTAATTTAGATAACACATCATTATGTATAACCCTTTTACTCTTTTAAATCATGGAATTGTTTCAAGAATCAGAAAAACAACTAGTTGAGTTTATTTCGCAGCGCCTTTGAAGGCTAGATGGAATAAAAAGAGGAGCGCTGAGGCTCCTCTTTTATCGTAGGCCGCAGTGAACTTTATCGTTAGTACATAGACTTAACGGCTAGTCCACGCGCTTAAAGTTAGGCAATAAGGTTTCTGGCTGTTGCGCTACAAATGCTTTACTTGGTGAGTAAGCGCGGAAGTAAACAAACCAGTTTTCATCTTCTCGGGTTTGCACCCAATTCGCTTCATTTACACCAGCAGGCTTAGTTGGCGAGAAGTGGAAGGTGTAATTGCCTTGCGAATCTTTAACTGTCCCTTCAATGTTAGAACCCACGTCGGCACGCTCAATTTCGTTGTCGATGATGGCGCGGTTCTCGACGTTGTAGACAGTGATGGTCCAGAATAAATCGGCGAAATTTACATCTCCATCTAGCGTCAAAGTATAGTGGTTACTGCCATTTAGCCCTTTGCCATTGTCGTCACGGTAGTTGTCTAGGTAGATCTGTCCCCAACCGCCGTTCTCAAATCCATGCATTGCAATGTCGTTAGTGACGGCTTCATAAAACCAAGCTGCACGTCCATCGAGGTCCATACCATAGTGACGGTCTTGGTTTGGTGTTGAAGCCGTTGCGATTTCCCACGAATTCCCTTCTTTGCCATAAGCCGCGTGTGGTAGACGTTCAGTCTTGTTGAAATCGATGTTTTTAACCATAGCTTCACCCATGATTACAGCTTGTTCTAAGATGTCACGCTGCTGAGCTGATGGAGTAAATGCTTTGCCTTTTTCAATACCTAGTGGGCGTAACATGTCGTGCATCATGCGGTCGCGCTCTGCTACAGGTTCGGCTTGGATCGCTTCATTCAAGGTCTCCCAAAATGCCATACCACGTGGGTGCTTAGCATCGTCACCACGTTCAGGGAAGTTCACGCCTTTGCTACTGAGCGGCTTGCCGTTAAGGTCAGTAATTTTTAATGCTTCTAAGTCTTTCATACGTTGCTGATCTGACTTAGCCATTAAGCGAACACCCAAGAAAACATTATTGGTATCAGACTCAAATACTTTTGCGCCTTTTGGCAGGTTACTCGGCGTTTCAGAACCTTTCGCTTTTACCACGTAGACGCCCGGCTCAGTCATCTGAGAAATACCGATTTGCCACATGGTGTGTACCGCGCCACGCAGTTCATTTGTGGGTATTTCTATAACAACGGGCTCTTTCTCTACGTTAAACCAAGTAATCGCGTAAGGCGTAGAGGTATTGTAAGTTAAACCTCCTAGCTTAGATTCATGAGACTCAACATAAGTAATTTGACCATCCTCTGCCCCCATGTCGGCATAGGCTTGTTTCCATGCGTAGTTTGACACCAAAGGCACGGACCAAATGTAAGCTTGTGACGCGCGTTGATAGTCCATCAGTTCAAACAGTTTTGCAGAGCTTTCTTGTGTTGGAATGCCATGAAGAAAGTCGGTTTCGAAAGTAAAGTCACCTGCACGCGTTTGGATCGTTTCTGTCGCATCACCGTTGCCTGCTATCGCTGTGGCTGAAAACAAGGCTGTTACAGAAACTAGCATGGCAGCTGAGCGTAATGGGCAAGTGAAACTACCAACAAAGGCTTTAGATATCATATTCATAATGTGTCCTCAAAACTCAAAATTATTCGTCAAAACGGGAATGGCTCGTGGAACAGAAATCATTGGTTCAAACTGAAAGAGCTCATCCAAGCAGAAAGTGACTGCTTAAAACTGATAGTTAAATTCGATGCGGTGATCACCGTCTTCGATACTGGTGTTTTCTGTCCAATTTGCAAAATAACGAACGTTCGCCCTTGGGTTAATCTGGTAGCTCGCAGCAAACTCATGTGCGAGTACAGAATCACTGCCCTCGAATCCATAATCTTTGAACGTTGATGAACCAGACATCGTGCCTAAATACATAGGGTTATAGTTCAACCAAATCTTGTCGGTAAGTTGCATTTTTGCGTACATACCCGCCACGTAGAAAGTGCCGTGCATGTTGTAGCGATCACGAAGTTGATCCGCGTCGAGGTTGCCTCCAGAGCCTTCAACCAACTCCTCACCTGCAGCAACACCGACACCCGCAAGCGGATAGAAATTAAACATGCCCATTTGTGGAAGAGCCTGTATAAAGCTGTATGACGCACTACCTTGATTACTATCGAAATCCCAAGACATATCGACTTGTGTGCCTCGACCATTGGTTAAGTCTACGCCGAAGTTTCTGAAACGAATCGAATCGATACTGTCACCTGCGCCTCGGTCATTCCAACCAATGGCTTCACCAGCGATGCCTTTGACTTCGAAGACATTCATACCCATGGTCGTATCGCTACCAGTGTCATAGGTTTGCCCGATTTTCAGGTTTAAGCCTTTGTCTGTGTAACCGAAGCCACCTTGTGTATAGACGGCTAACGGGTCTGACATATCTTGAATTTCGGCTTCTTCCGCGAACGCGACACTTGCCAGAAACAAAGGAGTTAGAGAAAGGATTGAACGTTGTAATAACATAGATGCCTCATAAATTTATCTCACTACATCCGTGTACTGCGTGAAGGTGAGGTAACTATACAAAGTGGACATCGTTAAGTTAATTCATATAAACTTAACCATTCGTTAAGTATTGGTTTATGGTTTGGATATGAAACTGAATAACGTCGATTTGAACTTATTGAAAGTGTTTGTGGTGGTGTATCAGGAAAAAAGCTTGCGCAAAGCAGCTGAAAAGCTGTTTGTCTCGACACCAGCGGTAAGCCAAAGCGTCAAAAAGCTTAAGGAATCATTAGGTGAAGAGCTATTTGTTTTGTCCAATAAGCAGTTTCTCCCGACGCCTTATTCTGATGAACTGTATCGACGTGTATTTCCACTATTGGACGGGTTGGTCACGGCGATAGAAGAGGGTAAACAGTTTACTCCTGCCGAACTAAGCGAAGATTTTAAGATAGAGGCGAACCCGCACCTTTTGCCTTGGTTAACACCCTCTCTGTTTCATCAACTCTCAGATGAAAGTCCACTTTCGAGGTTGATTAGTCATACTAGCTCCCAAGATTCACTGGAAAGACTTAAGAGTGACGAGATTGATTTTGTTATTCACTTTGAAGCTGAAAACCTGCCCGCCGAGATCATTGCTGTGCCTCTCGTGACCCTAAAATTTGTATTGGCAGTAAGAGTCGACCATCCTTTTAAAGAGGATGTAGCACAGATTGATGATTTGTTGTCCTTTCCATTTGCGCATGTTGACCTTGCTTACTTCGATCAAAACAAACACTCGCGATTGGAAGAAGAAGTTTTAAGCCAAGGTAAATCGATTAATATGGCGCTTCGAACGACGTCAGTTGTTGGGTTAATAGAAACGATTAAGCATTCCAACATGATCGCACCCTGCATGCCTCCGGTGATCGAACAGCACAAGGGAGTATTGCGCTCGATTGTGATTGAAGGATTAGAAGAAGATGCAGAGAAAATGGAGGTATTTGCCTATCTTCATAAGAAAAACCAACATTCTGCCAAATACAAGTGGTTACTGGATTTGATCGAAACAGCGATGATTGAGGCCAACCATCAGTGAGTTCTAATCGTTTTTTTTCATTGATTCACTTAACCGTAGTCAGCTATTCATTTTCTGTTTCTTTAGAAGCGTTTGGCGCCCAGCCTTTCTCTAGCCAGTTGTCCAGTAGGTGTTGCAGTGCGTTCAAAGAGGTTGGCTTCTCTAGGCGACCGTCCATCAGTTTTCTGATCATGTCTAGCTCTCGTTGTCCTGATTCACCAGACAAAGCAATAATTGGTGTTTGAGGTGAGCGCGCCTTGATGATCTGGCTTGCGTCAAAGCCATTCATTATCGGCATTTGTACATCCATTAAGATCAAATCAACTTTGTGTGATCTGAACAGCTCGACAGCATTTTCCCCGTTTTTAGCTTGCAAGCTATTTACGCCAAGTCGGCTCAGGTACATCTGAACAAGCGTGCGTTGCACTTCTTTGTCATCAACAATAAGTACCGTCGGTGCAAGATGGCTTGATGCTGGTTGATTTTCTGCTTGCGTGCGTTCTGTTTGCTTACTTTCTGTTAGCGTACTTGCCGGTTCAGGTTCTATATCACCGCTTGGAGTTTGGCTCTCTGGTTTTACATCAGCTTCGGCTTTATCTTCCGTCGATTGGTTGTGTTTCCAACCGTTGAAATAAGGCGTACGCAGCGTCTCCGCTTTTGGAGCATTGGGTACAATAGGGAAGTACAGGTGAAACTCAGTAAATTCACCAAGTTTGGAATGGCATTCCACTCTGCCACCAAATGAGCGCATCACTCGTTGGCAATAACCCAGTCCTAAGCCGCTACCACCGCTTTTTTGGAAAGAGAAAAAGTCATCAAAGACCTTATGAACAATGGCTTCGTCAATGCCGGGGCCGGTATCACGAAATGTGAGAACGTTCTCGTAAGATCCTGTTTTGGTGCTGATCTCAATTTGGCTGTCTGGGTAAGAATCAAAGTAATAGATTGCATTGCGTATCAGATTGAAAATGACGAAGTTGAATAGAGTTTCATTTAGTTTTGCCACAAAATCAGCGTGTTGTGGTAAACGAATTCGCTCAATGATCTTCTCGTTCTCAAAGCCATAGTGGCTGACGGCTTGGTCCACGGCCTTGTGGATAGATGTCATGGTGATTGGTCCATGCTCAGGCGAGCTGTCACTGACTTCTCGTAAGATGATATCAATCAGTTGCCGCCCGCGTTGAATCGCTGCTTGGCCATTCTCAATGTCAGTCAAGATTTGTTGAGTTGGTGCTTGATTATCAATGTGCTGCTTTAACACCTCAAAATGCAGTTGCACTTGAGCGAGTGGGTTACGCATCTCATGAGCGATCGAGTTAGCAAGAGCACGACTTTGGCGAATTCGTCTATCGGCTTCGATGGTGCTTTGTACACGCGTTAACAAGGTTTGCAGTGCAGAGATTTCTTCATTAGAGAACATACGATTGTTGCTTTTGTGCGATGATACTAGCAAGTGTGTGACTGATTTTTTGTGTCCGAATAGTGGCATTACCAACGCGGTGTTGTTCGAACTCATCTTGTCATAAAGTGCTTTTAGCGACCGTTTAGCGAGCGCAGTATCATCTAGCTCTTCAGAAAGCTCATCGAACACTAGAACGGACTCTTTGCTAGATAGGTAATCTTCGTAGAAGGTTTCGTTGTAATTACTGTTAACTAGTCGAAGCTTATCTTCTGGGATTTGCAGTTGGCGACCTAAACGACGCATGGCATCGTCAATCGACAACTTAAAGCCTTCTTCTAATGCGAGTATCTGTTGTACCGGTGTCTTTTTGTTTCTATAGACAAGCAATGAGGAGTAAGGACTTACACGTTTGTAGATTGGACTCCATGTAATGCCGATAATCGCGCAGATGGGTATCGCTAATAGCCATTGGTTACCGTCAGTTAGGGGAATAAATACCGTACAAAAAGGTATCACTAAAATTGCACACACCAGCAGCACATTAAGGCTTATGTATGTAAGGTATTTAAAACTGTAGAAGCGAGAGGTCAGCAGAGCATAGCCTACAAACAACATCTCACTGAGCGACAACGCTGGGGGGAGCCAAGTGAGCGAGAAATCACGTAGGAAATAGGCAACGCCAATGTGAATCGTTGCTGTAGATAGCATGAATACCAAGATGCCTGTAATCATGTAGTTGGTTTTGGCTAATGTTAGTTTGCTGCTATTGGCACGCATGGTCACTAGATTAGTCAGTGTAAGGGCAATCAAGCTGATAACCCCAATGAAAAAGTAGGGTGTATGCGGGCCAAACTCGATCACGAATTGGCTTGGAGCCGTAATGGTGACATCTTCTACCGTTAATCCTGGGGTCAAATTGATATAGAAAGAGTAGCCCGTTATGCTCGCGAGAATGGTTTTTTGCCACCTATGGATTTTACCACTGCGGTTTTCGGCTGCGAGCTGACACGAGAAGTAATACGCAAAGGCAAAAGCAAGGAAAGAGCTGAGGTTGGCCAACTTTGCTGCAAATATGGCTGCTGTGGTGCCAAGTCCTGGCAACAAGCCGGTGTGGAAGTAGGCATTACTGCTGATCCACGTAATGATACAGATGGAATATGCGATGTAAGGTACATGGTGTGTCCCCACTATCGCTTCGTTCTTTTGTTTAAGGCGATAACAATAGTAGAACAGCCACATTACAACAACAGCGACCGTTGCAAGCAGAGTGATGGCTTTAGCATAGAATATCGCCTCTAGCCCAAGATCAAACGTCTTCATATTATTTGCCACGCTGTATTTTTATTTTCACGGAGGCACCGTCTATAGTCTCGAAAGTTGACATGATTGAATGCCTTCAACATCAGTTCAATATTCCATAACCCGCGGTAAGTCAGTAAGTTCGTTTCGTTCAAGTCACAAGACCCTAGCGGCAAGTATGCTTGTGGTTCGATAGCCTTGTAAAAATCGAGTATCAAAGGTTGATCTATAATGGTGAAACCAATCTTATAGCCCGCTTGATGTAACAAGTTGAGCATCTCTTTTTGTGCAAGATAAAGGAAGTAGACTTTTTGTTGAATATTTCCACTCACGGTTAGGCGTAGAATTTCACATACAGCTTGCATTTCGGCTAATTGTAATTGGAACTTATTATCGAACTCTGGAATAGAGTCACACTTTGATAGGGCCGGCGGAGTAAAAATATGTAGCTCTGCCAGTCCCTCATAGCCACGTCTGGATAAACTGTACTTCCATTTGTCGTTACAGAAAGGGGGGGCGTAGCTTAGCCAAGTTTCATATTTTGACCAATCTTGAATTAGGGCTGAAGAGACTAGGGTTGGAAAGGCTTCATCTGTTGGGTGTTTGAGTAGAATAAAGTGCTTACCTGTTTGTGATAAGTGGAGTAAAGGTAGCATCTCATACCACTTCTCACCTTTAATAAAAACCTCAAGGTTGCTTAAAGCAATAGCATCGCTGATTGGTAGTCCTTGAGGGCGAGTTGGCGTTTGTACTATGAGTTGACTATTTTCTATTTGGTCAATGATCACACCATAGTAAGCACTATCTTTAATGGGTAGATCCATAGGATAAAGGGCATGGGTGCTTAATGGTAATTTTGCTTTGATTGCGGAAATTTCACATTCACACCAAAAGTCCAACCAATGTATATAACATTGCCCAACCGCTTCCTCTAAGAGAGCAACCTCTGTGGATAAGGTATTTGGATAGCGCTGAATCAGATCGCGGTAGTCTATCACTTCAAACATTACTGAGTCGCTTTTTGCTTGATGTTCAGGGAAAAGCAATTCTAATTGGTTTCGACGATATTCTGTCACGGTTTTGAAAACGGCTGTGCGCTCTTGTGGTTGATAAGTGTGGAGTACGAGTTCAACCAGTGCGTGTTGTTTTTTTTCGATAGGCAGGCTGCTAGCCAACAGTGAACCTAAAGACGACATTAATTCCATGTAGTGAACCGCCTAAGTTTATCTAATTATTTTTATGTGACTTGTACCCGTTTATGAGAGATGTATCTATGGCTGATGTTTGAGAGTAGTTACTTTATAAAGTTGTCCTAGCTTTTTGTGCGTTTAGTTTCTCAAAAACAAGCTGCATTTAAAGTGGGAGTTTACTACTTGTACTAATCCTAAACAACATGGTTTCGCCATTTTTCAATCAATTCATGAACCCCTAAATTAGTGTATTCTCAAATACTTACTTGTCTGCTTATTGTCCGGCTTTGGTTTTCTGACAGTGCTCTGTATTTACAGATTAGTTACAACATAATTTCTGATGAAGTGATGACATTCGAGGTTTAAGCTTGTCTGCATATGAAACATCATTGCGGGTAACGCCTCGTGAATGACAGAGGTAGAGAGAATTTATGAAGAAAGTACGATTAACATCATTACTTGGAGTAGCAACCTTGTTTAGTGTCGCTGTGTTAGCAGGATGCAGTCAGAAATCTGAGGTTCCAGTTCAATCACAAGAGAATACGAATCCGATCTGTAGCACTAAAAACCTGACAGGTGGTTGGTCGCAAAGCGCTATCACACCACAAGCTAAGCAAGCTTTAAATGCAGTTCTTGGCCAAATGAACACTTCAGCTGAGCTAAAGCAGATTCTGAGTGTGCGAACTCAGGTTGTCGCGGGTTTGAATTACGCTATTGAGTTTGAAATGGATAATGGTGAAGTGTGGAATACCGTTGTGTATCGCTCACTACAAGGTGACATTGAAATGACGCAACCTGCACAGCAAGGTCGTCTGTGTCCATAGATCAACTGGTCCATAAATTTACTGGTCTATTGATTAACTAGCATGTAAATAAC
>NZ_JBFRSN010000321.1:0-9958 GCF_041473595.1 Vibrio sp. 10N.222.46.A1 | reverse complement strand
TTCTTACCGAGCATGACGATCGGTAAGAATATAGAGCTTATTCGTAAAATTGTTCATCGGCTTACCTTTTCCCCCCAGGGTTTATCAAGTACACTTTCGCTGTCTTTTTCTGCAATTATTGAGTGACTATGCTTCAGAATCCACTGCAGGTTCGTCTTGAAAAGTTAGAACCTTGGCAACAAATTACTTTTATGGCGTGTCTATGTGAGCGTATGTATCCTAACTATGCCATGTTTTGTGAGAATACAGAATTTGCGGAAGCTCGAATCTACCGTGATGTTTTGGATAGCATTTGGGAAGTCCTAACCGTTAAAACGGCAAAGGTGAACTTTGAGCGTCAACTTGAGAAAGTAGAAGAGCTATTCCCTAGCGCAGATGATTTTGATTTCTATGGTGTTTACCCTGCAATGGACGCATGCCAAGGCTTAGCAACATTAATCCATGGTCTACTTGATCGTGAGCATATGTTGGAAGCGGTAATTAAAGTGAGTCAACAATCGGTGAAGACGGTTGCTGAGCTTGAGTTTGCTCAAGGCGCTGAAGAAGTGACGAACGAAAACCAGAAAGAAAACGAAGCGGTATGTGAAGAGTGGGACGTTCAGTGGGCCATTTTCCGACCTCTACGTGAAACGACTGAGCGTGACTTAGAGCTGATCAAAGACCTACGTCACGAACTGCGTGAAGACCCGGTCAGTAACATTGGTGTTGCACTATAATCTGCAATTGCATCAAGGTACGAGTAGAAACAAAGGCTCCCTAGGGAGCCTTTGTTGTATCTGACGCTATCAAATTTAGATTAAGCGTCTTTCTTGTCTTCTTTTTGAACCTTGCTTTCATCCGCTGACTTTGAGTCTGAGGTGTCGTTGTCTGCTAGAGTTTTTTCTTCTAGCTCGTCCTCTTCATCGCGGTTTTCGATAACACCGTGTGTCTCTTTCCAAGTTTCCCAGCGTTGGAACGCCAGTTCTTGCATGTCTGTGGTTTTATCTGCTTCGTCGACAATCTCTTCACCCACTAGGTGTTCAAAGATATCTTCTAGGGTGATGATGCCCTGAATTGTGCCGTACTCGTCCACAACTAAAGACAGTTGCAGGCGGTTTGCCATCATTTGGTCAAAGGCCTTAGCTAAGCCCATGTTGTTTAGCAAGACGTGGATAGGGCGCATCACTTCACCCAGAGCCTTCTCACCACAACCCGCTTGCTGCAATCTAAACAGCTCTAAGCGGTGGACAAAACCGATGATATTGTCAGTTTGCTCGCTGTAAACCAGTGGGCGTGAGAATGGCGTGTCTTTGTGTTGTTCTAGGAACGTATTGACACTCATTTCTGCATCGACGCGGAATACAACAGGGCGTGGTGTCATGACTTGAGTCACGGGTACATCTTGAATACCTAACAGATTGCTCAGAATTTTTGATTCACCTTCAGCAAATTCACCGCTCTCTTTTGCCAAAATAGCCATTGCAGATAGCTCATCACGCATTTTTGGTGCCTGGTGGCCGCGAGCTAAACGTTTGGTAATTTGCTCTGAGAACCACACAAATGGTGTTAGGAAAAAGACCATCCAGCGAAGCACATTTGATGATGCTGGAGCAAGTTGACGCCAGTAGGTTGCGCCAATGGTTTTTGGAACAATCTCAGACAGAACTAAAATACCCAGAGTTAATACGGCAGAGAATACGCCTAACCATTGGCTACCAAAAACGACTGCTGCTTGTGCACCCGCTGTCGCTGCACCTATGGTGTGCGCGATGGTGTTGAGCGTTAAAATTGACGCAAGTGGGCGGTCAATATCGGTTTTCAGTTTGTCTAATGACTCTGCTGCAGGGTGCCCATTTTGTTTTAGTTGAGCAATGTAGCTCGGACTAATACTCAAAAGTACAGCTTCCAAAACAGAACAAATGAAAGAAACTCCAATAGCAATGGAGACGTAAATAGTTAGCAGCAGCATGTTTGCCCTTAAATTAAATTGTACGCTTTAGCAGCGATTCAGCGTGGATTATAGAGAATAAGTAGTGGCTAGGTCATCATTAATTTTGCTCTCAGCCCCTTTTAAACAAGGGCTTGCTCAGTAAAATCAGTAACAAATTGTGAGTTATTACTCATATTATGGCTAAAACTACGGCATTAGAGCTAAAGATCGACGACAAACCTTTGCCAGATGGGGCATTTATGTTTTAGAGTGAATCGAATTCAAAAATACAAAGAAGGGAAACCTAAAATGAACAAGACTCAATTAATCGACTTTATTGCTGAAAAAGCGGACCTTTCTAAAGCACAAGCTAAAGCTGCTCTAGAAGCGACTCTTGGCGGTGTTACAGATGCTCTTAAAGATGGCGATCAAGTTCAGCTAATTGGTTTTGGTACTTTTAAAGTAAACCACCGTGCAGCTCGCACTGGCCGTAACCCAAAAACTGGTGACGAGATCCAAATCGCTGCTGCAAATGTTCCAGCATTTGTTGCAGGTAAAGCGCTGAAAGATTCAGTGAAATAATCTAAACTGTACCGAGGTAGTCGTATTCCACCTCGGTACAGGTTTTATGAAAAAAGCATTTCTTCTCGTTTCACTATTATCTACATTTCTCATTGGCTGTTCATCAACCAGCCCTCGCAAAAACCTAGAGCAATTTGAAACTCACACCGGCGGCCAAGTCATGGGCGACGCGACAAGTTTCTACTGGGTTACAAACAAGCTAACACAACCTCATACTTCAGCTGACTACGTCACTGTAGGCGATTACGGCTGGTACCAAACGGACTATGCTTGGTCGGAAGGTATACTTCGTGAATTTATTCGTGAAGGTGAGCAACGTAATTCTTCTAATGAGCTGGTTCCGTATAGTGTCCATGTGCGTTTTAATAAGTCAGGCGAAGCTGTATATCAGCAGTATCGTATTGATAGCAAAATTTTACCTATCCAAGTTAAGCAACTCGAAAGCTACCAGAAAGAAGCCAAGTCGGTTTTAGAAACTACGATGAAGCAGCATGACGAAGGGCTAAGACTGGTTCAGGGTTACTGGAATGGTCGTTCTTTTGAAACGTGTGCTGGTGGTGAGTTTGATCGCTTTGAATTTAATCAGACCTTGCCAAGCTTCGTGATCGATCGATTGGCGTCTGTGGAAAGCTATGCGGCGTTTCTTGGCAGTGATTCACTAGGTAAGATGAGCGTAGAAGAGTTACTGATGCTGGCTGAAGACAGCCATGATTGTGTCGTTAGGCCGTCATTGTTGAAAGAATAGCGATCAACTAAAGGATTGAGGGTATTTGGCTTGCTGTAGGCCAAGTGCTGATTTGTCTGTACAGGTACAGATTCCTAGAGAGATTGAGTGATAAAAAAGGCGCCTATCGAGGCGCCTTTTCTGTCATTTGCTTACTGTTATTGGAAAGTAAGCGAGTAACAAGATTGATTACTGTTCTTGCTCGCGCGCAATCGCACGGTAACCGATGTCATTGCGGTGGAACATACCATTCCAGCTAACTTGCTTCGTCAACGCGTAAGCGCGCTCCTGAGCTTCAGAAACCGTATTACCCAGTGCCGTTGCACAAAGTACACGGCCACCGTTTGTCACAACGTCGCCAGCTTCGTTATTTGTCGTACCCGCGTGGAAAACCTTTTGGCCTTCAACTTCGCTGGTTGGCAGTGAAATAACGTCACCTTTTGCGTAGTCAGCAGGGTAACCGCCAGCAGCAAGAACAACACCGATAGAAGCGCGTGGGTCCCACTTTGATTCTGCTTCGTCTAGCTTCTCATCGATAGCCATTAGGCAAAGTTCAACAAGGTCTGACTCCATACGCATCATGATAGGTTGCGTTTCAGGGTCGCCAAAGCGGCAGTTGTATTCGATAACCTTAGGCGTGCCGTCAGCATCGATCATTAGTCCTGCGTAAAGGAAACCAGTGTAAGGAGCGCCTTCTGCGTCCATACCACGTACCGTTGGATAGATAACTTCCTCAAGGATGCGGTTATGGATTTCAGGAGTTACCACTGGAGCTGGAGAGTAAGCACCCATGCCGCCAGTATTAGGGCCAGTGTCTTTGTCGCCAACACGTTTGTGATCTTGGCTAGTGGCCATAGGCAGAACGCTAGAACCGTCAACCATTACGATGAAGCTTGCTTCTTCGCCTTCAAGGAACTCTTCAATTACCACGCGGCTGCCTGCTTCGCCAAATGCGTTGCCTGCTAGCATGTCTTTGATTGCGTCTTCAGCTTCTTCAAGTGTCATCGCAACGATAACGCCTTTACCCGCCGCAAGACCGTCAGCTTTTACTACGATTGGAGCGCCTTGCTCGCGAACGTAAGCGATAGCTGGCTCAATCTCAGTGAAGTTTGAGTAGTAACCTGTTGGGATCTCATGGCGAGCTAGGAAGTCTTTGGTGAATGCTTTAGAGCCTTCAAGCTGTGCTGCCGCTTGAGTTGGACCGAAGATTGGTAGGCCAACTTCGCGGAATGCATCAACAACACCAATAACCAATGGTGCTTCAGGGCCAACGATAGTCAGTTCGATTTTTTTATCTTGAGCAAACGCGACTAAACCTGCGATGTCTTCAACGCCGATGTTTACGTTCTCAAGTTTAGGTTCAAGCGCAGTACCTGCGTTACCTGGAGCAATGAATACTGTTTCAACGTTTGGGTTTTGTGCCGCTTTCCAACCCAAAGCATGTTCTCTACCGCCAGCACCAATAATAAGTACATTCATGTTTTAAAATCCTTATAGCTGCTTCAGAGCCTTTATTTCTGTGTCAAACATGCTCACTTATGGTCATAAGCTCCGCGTGTTTTCCTTGAACTAAAGTCGCTGACTTGCTCTACGTATTTCAAATATCGGAATATTTAAAAAACAAAATTATAAGTTTTGCTCAAAGTAGTTGGTGATGTGGCTAGGCAGCAATTGAGCCCATCCCCGGAAGCATAGTCCACTATGTGACCGGGGTGGGCGAAAGCAGCTAACGACGCCACAGTGCCAAATACGAAGAGGAAATTAGTGGCGGAAGTGACGCATGCCCGTAAAGATCATCGCCATGCCGTGTTCGTCTGCTGCTGCGATAACTTCGTCATCACGCATAGAGCCGCCCGGTTGGATAACACACTTGATGCCCGCTTCTGCTGCCGCGTCGATACCGTCACGGAATGGGAAGAATGCATCTGATGCCATCACACAACCTTCAACCTGTAGACCTTCGTCTGCAGCTTTGATGCCTGCGATTTTCGCAGAGTAAACGCGGCTCATTTGGCCAGCGCCAACACCAATTGTCATGTCGCCTTTCGAGTAAACGATAGCGTTAGATTTAACGTATTTCGCTACTTTCCAGCAGAATAGGGCATCTTTTAGCTCTTCAGCTGTAGGTTGGCGCTTAGAAACCACTTTAAGGTCATCTTCAGACACCATGCCTTGGTCGCGGTCTTGAACTAGCAAACCGCCGTTAACGCGTTTCACGTCAAAACCAGTTGTCTTAGTTGTCCACTCACCGCACTCAAGCAGGCGAAGGTTTTTCTTAGCCGCTACGATTGCTACTGCTTCCGCAGAAACAGATGGTGCAATGATAACTTCAACGAATTGACGCTCAGTGATAGCCGTTGCTGTTGCAGCGTCTAGCTCACGGTTGAAAGCGATGATGCCGCCAAATGCAGACGTTGGGTCTGTTTTGAATGCACGGTCGTAAGCTTCTAGGATGTCTTCACCTAGTGCAACACCACATGGGTTAGCATGCTTAACAATTACACATGCTGGCTGGTCGAACTCTTTCACACACTCAAGTGCTGCGTCAGTGTCAGCGATGTTGTTGTAAGAAAGCGCTTTACCTTGGATTTGGCGAGCAGTAGAAACCGACGCTTCTTCAGGGTTCGCTTCAACGTAGAATGCTGCCGCTTGGTGGCTGTTCTCACCGTAGCGCATGTCTTGTTTCTTCTCGAACTGTTGGTTGAACGTGCGAGGGAATTTAGACTCTTCATCAGCCTTCTTTCCTTCTTCATCAAGTAGAGAGGCACCGTAAGATGGAACCATAGTGCCGAAGTAGTTTGCGATCATGCCGTCGTAAGAAGCTGTGTGCTCGAATGCTGCGATAGCGAGGTCGAAACGAGTCTCTAGCGTTAGAGATTTCTCGTTCGCGTCCATTTCAGCAACAACGCGCTCGTAGTCGTGTGCGTTAACAACGATAGTTACGTCTTTGTGGTTTTTCGCTGCAGAGCGAACCATTGTAGGACCGCCGATGTCGATGTTCTCAACAGCGTCAGCAAGGGTACAACCTTCTTTAGCAACGGTTTCTGCGAATGGGTATAGGTTTACAACAACCATATCGATAGGGTTGATACCGTGAGTTTCCATCACGTCATCATCTTGACCACGACGGCCTAGAACACCACCATGAACTTTTGGGTGCAGAGTCTTAACACGGCCATCCATCATTTCTGGGAAACCAGTGTAATCAGATACTTCTGTAACAGAGATGCCTTTTTCAGCAAGCAGGCGAGCAGTGCCACCGGTAGATAGGATATCTACACCACGGTTAGCAAGAGCTTGTGCAAATTCAACGATACCAGTTTTGTCTGATACGCTGATGAGAGCGCGGCGAATTGGACGAGCGTTATTCATGCTTCCATCTTCCTCAAATTCATGGGGTTAAAATAAAGATATTTGCCAAAAAAGAACTTGTTTCTATCTTCTTAGCGTGGAGTATCTTAGATACCAGTAAGAGATAAAATATTGGCCAGTTTTGGTAAAGACCTTTGGGGTGTTCTTATAATCAAGCTATAAGATAACCAACTCCAAATTTGATGGCGCAGATTCTAACTAATTTATTACAAAAAAGCTCGCGCAATCGTTTGGCATCTCAAAATTAATTATGAAAAGTGCCATTTCAGCCTGAAAAGTAACGATAAGGTTAATTGTGGAATGGACGGAACAGTAGGAAAAAACATGTTTCAGATCGGTGAATTAGCGAAACGATGCGGTGTGACAGCCGATACCTTACGGTTTTATGAAAAAAGTAACCTGATTGCTCCTGCCAGTCGCAGTGACTCAGGATATCGCTTATATGATGAAAACAATCAAAAACAGGTGACCTTTATTCTTAAATCTAAAGCGTTAGGGCTGAGTTTAGATGAAATTAAGGAATTGCTCGAGATTCGCTTGGAAGCAACGCAGCACAGTTGCTCGGAAGTGAAAGCCATCACAACGGCAAAGCTGACACTTATTGATGAAAAAATCAGTGAACTTGGCAGAATACGCACGGCATTAAAGAAGATTAATGATGCTTGCTGCGGACATGTAGATGACGATGCGAGCCATTGTTCTATCTTAGGTGCTTTGGCGAGCGAAGATAAACAAAGCTCATGCTGTGCTGCTGATGGTAAATAGCTGAGAAGGTCCCCCGTTAGGGAGAGAGGTTTACTATGGTTGATAACCCTAGGAAGCTTGCAGTATTTTGGCTCTTAGTTGAGCGTCAATTTTTAAAGTGGGTAGGTTATTATGGTAAAGCGTGACTTGGTTGCGGCCAGTCTGCTTTGAAGAGTACATGGCTCTATCAGCTTGAGCCAATAGTTCTTTTATGGTTTTAAGATGTGGTGTGTATTCAGCAACACCGATGCTGACTGTTGGGTAGATGATGTGGCCGTCTACGGTGCATGGTGTTGATTCAATCGTTTTACGAATCGTCTCTGCAACGTAATAAGCTTCAATGGCACTGGTGTGTGTGAGAATGACACCGAATTCTTCGCCACCCAAGCGACCTAGATAATCATCGCAGTCTATTGACTGTTGGCATAAACTCGCGACTTGAACGATTACCTCATCACCAGAGAGGTGGCCAACTTGATCATTGATTTCTTTGAAGTGGTCTATGTCTATCATCAAACAAGTTAAGCTTTGCTTAGGCGGTTGACTGAACTCTTTTTCCAACCCAAGTAAAAAGGCTCGTCTATTTAAAATCCCAGTTAGCTCATCGATTTCAGCGAGTTCTATCAGCTCAGCTTCACGTTGCTGTGCTTTAGTAATATCTCGCTCTTGCCACAGCACGTATTGCTTTTCTGGCGAGAGATACAATGGCTTTAATGTCGATTCAAAATATCGATCGTCTGATTCTTCACCTTGAGCGAAAAGTTGTTCAATAGAAAGCTGAAGTTGCTGACAGGGCGCAAGAGAGTATTGAATGTATTGAATTTCGCGACTGGAATAAGCTTGCTTTGCCGCCTCTAATAGCTGCTTTTCAACCGAGGGAGGCAACAGTTCTGAAACTGTGTGGTGATTTGGATTGTCAAAGTTTTCAACAATACGTCCGGATGTATCCAACAGAAGATGACGATCAGGCAGTTCACGGATCAGTGTGCTAAGCCATTCTTCCCTTTTCATATCAAGCATGTAGCTTCCAGACGATTAGATTAATGGGTCATTATATCGGTAGTGATTACGTTATCAATCGTTACATCTCATTAATTGATTGATAATTGTTCGCTTGTTGCCATATAAACAAAAAAAAGCCGAGTTCAATAAAGAGCTCGGCTTCTAATTCAATAAATTACGAAAGAACGATTAGTTCATGCCGTATTTTTTAAGTTTCTTGCGAAGAGTACCGCGGTTAATACCCATCATGGTTGCTGCGCGAGTTTGGTTACCGCGAGTGTACTGCATGATAGTGTCTAGTAGTGGCTGTTCAACTTCAGCTAATACTAATTCGTATAACTCGCTGACTTCTTGACCGTTTAATTGAGCAAGGTAATTTTTCAATGATGCTTTAACTGAGTCACGTAGTGGCTTCTGCGTGATTTGGTCTTGTGATGTAACTGTAGTTACTGTCAATGCTTCTGAAGTCAGATTTTGTTCGAACATATTCGGTCTAGCTCTTCTCGTAATTATGGTGCAACGTTATCAAAAAAACCTTCTAGCGCTTCAAGCTGCAGATCACCTGCTTCGAATGCGTTGAAGGTACGGCGAAACTCACTCGCTTGTTCATGCTCTTTTAGATACCAACCCACATGCTTACGAGCGATGCGAGGGCCTAAAAACTCTCCATAAAATTCATGTAGAGCGAGCACATGACCAAGCATGATGTCTTTCACTTCCGAAATCGGGAGTGGGTCCATCGTGGTGCCGTTTTCCAAATAGTGTAGGATTTCGTTAAAAATCCAAGGACGCCCTTGGGCAGGTCGACCTATCATTAAAGCATCAGCGCCGGTGTACTCCAGCACAAACTTCGCTTTTTCCGGACTATCGATATCACCGTTAGCGATAACCGGAATAGATACTGCTTGTTTCGCTGCTTTAATGTGTTTGTATTCTGCCTCACCTTTGTACATACAAGCGCGAGTTCTCCCGTGAAGGGCAAGAGCTTGTATGCCGCAGTCTTCGGCTATTTTCGCGATTTGGACACAGTTTCTATTGTCTGTATCCCAGCCTGTGCGCGTTTTCAACGTTACTGGAACGTCGACAGCATTTACCACAGCCTTCAGAATATCTTCAATGAGTTCTGGATGCTGAAGCAGGGCTGAGCCCGCAAGCTTCTTATTCACTTTTTTTGCTGGGCAACCCATATTGATATCGATGATTTGCGCACCGTTAGCAACATTGAATTGAGCAGCCTCGGCCATAAGCTGTGGATCTGCACCAGCGATTTGTACTGAACGAATGCCCGATTCGCCTTCATGTACCATACGCTGCTGAGATTTTGACGTTTTCCAAACTTTCGGATTGGAGGACATCATTTCACTGACTGCCATCCCCGCACCGTAACGAAGACACAACTCACGGAATGGTCTATCCGTTACGCCAGCCATAGGAGCGACGATTAGATTGTTCTTAAGTTGATAATTTCCGATTTTCAAAAATGTCATCACAGTTCTGTACCAGCAAGGGCGCGCATTTTACGCATTTTTTCGCTGCGTGAAAAGACTAATATTTGAGCATTTACAATTTGTTTTTGTAATTCGTTTAAATTTCAATCAATTAGCGCCCAAAGTCTTACCTAGCCT
>NZ_JBFRSN010000320.1:0-10995 GCF_041473595.1 Vibrio sp. 10N.222.46.A1 | reverse complement strand
GGGTTTCATATTGGTATGAAGGGTCTGCATCGCCTTCATCTCGATCATCTTCCAGTTTATTTGGCGTGTAGTGGTTGAGGATTTGTTGATTCCCTTCAATGAAAGGTACCTCATCGTAACGTCCTGGCTTAGGTGTGGTATTTTCTTTGCTTTTATCAAGCAGAAGGTAAGAAAACGGAGCGTTTAGAGTGAAGTCTGGGTGAGCTGTTTGATTGCAGCCTGCAGAACTTCCCGTCAATACACAGCTGATGTACTTTTCAGCGTCTGCGTATGACAATAAAGAGTCGCTGTCACTTACAGCAATAAGACCATTGGCTGAATCTTGATAAGTGAAGTAAGGCGTGCCACGTGTATGTTCAAACACAGCTTTAGGGAGCATTTTGTCAGCGTGAACTAACATTGTCTTGTCGTTAGGGCGGTTGTTTGGATCGTTAATATCATACTGTCTCACCATGATTGAGCGAATGAATTGCCCATTTTTCGCTACAAATGGATTGGCATCAGTGCTGCCGCGAACAGTCCCTGATTTTTCTCCGAATGCTTTCTCCATATGAGCCAATGCTTCAGATTCACTAGTAATTGAAGTGACTCCCATCGCTGTCAGGAAGTCTGTAACAGAATCACGGTCATCTAGACTTAGGCTTTTCATCTTCGCTAACGTCGCTGCATCAGGTTCGCGCAGCGCATCTGGAATTGTCAGTACTTCATCAGAAGCGCTGCCAGATTGGTTATCTAAAGACTGAAGTAGAATTGCTAAATTTAGAGCTCGGTCGTATTTGCCCGCTGCTTCAAATGGTGTCAGTACATCACGGTTTGATGCTGCCCCTACTTTCAAGCCATTTTCACCACCAATGAAGAAGGTCACCGTGTCGTCAGACTTAGCGGTAAATTCGCCTTCGCTGTTTGTGATGCCCTTTGAACCAGAGCTAGTGCTGTAGTAGATACCTTCAACAGCGGCATCGATAAACTTGTTGGTTGTTGTGGATGGTCCTGGCGGTGTTGTGACACCTGAATTAGAACTGTCGCTACCACAACCTGTTAAAGCCACTGCAATCGCTGCTGCGAGAATACTCACTTTTTTCATTACTCGTACATCCTTCATGTATTAGAGCTAATTGTTTTTTTTATGCGTGTAATTTTATAGCGCGCGATTGTAGTTTGATCTTGATTCCAAGTTAAGTATGTAAAATGCTGTTCGGTTAATAAATATCCCAACCATACGGTAAAAAACAAAAAAAACCGACATAGGTCGGCTTTTGTATAATATTTCTTTGACTTACAGTGGTTTATCGCATGGTAACGAATTCTTCGCTGCCCGTTGGGTGAATCGCCACAACAGAGTCGAAATCTGCTTTGGTTGCGCCCATTTTCATTGCAACACCGAAGCCTTGAATCATTTCATCAACAGTGAAACCGATGCCGTGTAGGCCAACTACAGTCTCTTCTTCGCCAGCACATACTAGCTTCATCTTACAAGGTTGACGGTGCTGAGTGACTGCAGTGTACATTGCAGTAAAGCCAGACGTGTATACCTTGATGTTGTCTTTGCCGTATTGCTCTTCAGCTTCTTGAGTCGTTAGACCAATAGTGCCGATAGGTGGGTGGCTGAATACAACAGTAGGAACGAGCGTGTAGTCCATTTTTGCGTTTGTTTGACCGTTGAATAGACGCTCAGAAAGCTGACGACCGGCTTTAACAGCAACAGGTGTTAGTTCGATGCCACCTTCCATGATGTCGCCAACACAGTAGATGCCAGGAACGTTGGTTGCTTGGAACTCATCTACTTTGATGTAGCCACGGTCGTTTGTTGCAACGCCAGTTGATGCTAGGTTGATAGCGTCAGTTGCTGGGTGGCGGCCGATAGCCCAAATTAGGTGGTCAACGTTTTGAGTGTTGCCGTTCTCTAGGTGCAGAGTCAGCGTGCCATCTGCTTCTTTCACTACTTCTTTAGGAACAGAGTGCGTGTGAAGTGTTGGACCTTCCGCTTCCATTACTTCAACCAGTGTTTCAACAATCATTGGGTCGAAGCTGCGAAGTGGTGACTCTTTACGACAGAACAGGTGTGTTTCTGTGCCAAGTGCACTTAGTACGCCTGCGATTTCTACTGCGATGTAGCCCGCGCCGATAACAGCAACACGTTTAGGTTGCTCCATCAGGTCGAAGAAACCGTTTGAGTCGATACCGTGCTCTGCGCCAGGGATGTTTGGAATGGTTGGACGACCACCTACTGCGATCAGGATGTGATCTGCAGTGTAGTGTTCACCGTTAACTTCAACGGTTTTTTCATCAATAAACTTAGCAAAGCCTTTGATTACGTTTATTTTGTTGTTACCAAGAACACGATCGTAAGATTTGTGGATACGACCAATGTACGCTTGGCGGTTTTCAACCAGTTTGCCCCAGTTGAAGCCTTTTACGTCAACGTCGAAGCCGTAGTCTTTTGAATATAGGTTGATCGCTTCAGCAACTTGAGCACCGTGCCACATAACCTTTTTAGGAACACAACCAACGTTTACACAAGTACCACCAAGGTCTTGAGCTTCGATAAGTGCAACTTTTGCACCGTGCATTGCTGCGCGGTTAGCTGATGCGATGCCGCCTGAACCGCCGCCGATACAGATGTAATCAAAATGAGTCGCCATTACTTTCTCCATTTATTGAAGGCTGTGGGTACAGTGAGCGCACTGAACACCTACGTCCTATAGATTCTTAAATTGTCTAATTATTATATTGAGGGCAGATCGGTTGAACTCAATCTCCCTGTTTAAAATTTATTCGTGTACGTCACAATCTGCTGAATATTCGTCAGAGCATGACGTTAAGTTCGAGATTACTCGGGTACGATCCACTCTACTTTGAAGTGACCGGTTGCCGGCGCAATTGCTTCCTTCAAGAATGGAAGAATTTCGTTCATTTGGCTTTCTAGCTTCCAAGGCGGGTTGATAACAATCATGCCTGATGCTGTCATGCCACGCTCATTGGTGTCTGGTGATACGCCAAGTTCGATTTGTAGAATCTTGTTGATGCCTAAGCCTTCAAGTCCTTCGATCATGTCTTCGATATCACAGCGGTTTACCACTGGGTACCAAATTGCGTAGATACCAGTTGCCCAGCGTTTATGGCTTTGAGCAATCGCAGTCACAACATCACGATACTCTTTTGCCAGTTCGTAAGGCGGATCGATTAGCACCAAACCACGACGCTCTTTTGGTGGCAGGCTGCCTTTTAAGCGTTGGAAGCCATCTTCTTTATAGATAGACACCTGACGATCGCGGTGGAACTCTTGCTCAAGCAGCGGGTGGTCTGCAGGGTGAAGTTCGGTTAATACCATGCGGTCTTGGTCACGTAGGTGCGCACGTGCTACACGTGGTGAACCTGGGTAGAAACGCAGTTTTTCGCCATTGTTGAGTGCTGAGATAGACTCAAGGTAGCTTTGAATGTCTTCAGGAAGTTCTGTTTGTGCCCAGACGCGTGCAATACCTTGCTTGTATTCGCCCGTTTTTTCAGACCATTCATGCGTTAAGTCGTAACGACCTACACCAGAGTGAGTGTCATGGTAAACAAAAGGCTTATCCTTCTGTTTCAAAGAATTAAGAATAAGGCTCTGTACGATATGCTTTACCACGTCGGCATGGTTGCCCGCGTGGAAGCTGTGGCGATAACTTAACAAATTAAACTCTCGTAACACTCTCGAATTAGAGTGTGGTTAGTGTAGGTGGGGTTAATTTGACTATTATAACCCCCAATGGACCATAAATTCTCGAACAATTCAGGAACAGCTGTTCGCAATATGCAGTTAGTTATTGGTTCTACTATTGAAATTTGCCTTCATGGACACTATTTAATAACTATTCGCAGGTGATTTTTTAGGGCGATCCTTAGCCTGATGACTGTAAGACGACCTCATTACAAAAAAGACGAAAGTCTCTAAAGCCAAAGGAATGTTTATATGTCTAATCCGCTATTAACCTTCACGGACTTACCTCCGTTTTCACAGATCAAACCTGAGCACGTTAAGCCAGCGGTTGAGCAAGTGATTGAAGAGTGTCGCAACAAAATAGAACAAGTACTTGAAGGTAATACTTCACCAAGCTGGGACAACCTCGTTGCTCCGATTGAAGAAGTGGATGATCGTTTAGGCCGCATTTGGTCTCCTGTAAGCCATATGAATTCTGTTATGAACAGCGACGAACTGCGTGACGCTTATGAGAGCTGCCTACCAGTACTTTCTGAGTACGGCACGTGGGTCGGCCAACACAAAGGTTTGTTCGAAGCGTATAAAGCGATCAAGGCGAGCGAAGCATTCTCGGCATTAAACCAAGCTCAACAAAAAACCATCACTGACGCACTGCGTGATTTTGAATTATCAGGCATTGGCTTACCAGCGGACGAACAGCATCGCTACGGTGAGATCAGTAAGCGCCAGTCTGAGCTAGGTTCTCAATTCTCAAACAATGTGCTTGATGCAACCATGGGTTGGAGCAAGCAAGTTACAGACGTGGCTGAACTGGCTGGTATGCCTGAATCGGCATTGGCAGCAGCACAAGCCGCGGCACAAGCTAAAGAGCAGGAAGGTTATCTACTGACTCTGGACATCCCTTCATATCTACCAGTGATGACGTACTGTGATAACCAAGAACTGCGTAAAGAACTGTACGAAGCCTACGTAACTCGCGCTTCAGATCGCGGTCCAAATGCTGGTAAGTGGGACAACACTGAGATCATCACTGAACAACTTAAGCTGCGTCACGAGATCGCACGCATGCTTGGCTTTAGCACTTACAGCGAAAAATCTCTGTCGACTAAGATGGCAGAAACGCCAGACCAAGTACTTGGTTTCCTTAACGACCTAGCAGTAAAAGCCAAACCACAAGGTGAGCGCGAAGTCGAAGAGCTACGTCAGTTTGCTGAAAAAGAGTTTGGTGTCTCTGAGCTAAACCTGTGGGACATCGCTTACTACAGCGAGAAACAAAAACAGAACTTGTTCGAGATCTCTGATGAAGAGCTTCGTCCATACTTCCCTGAGTCGAACGCGGTTTCTGGCTTGTTCGAAGTACTGAACCGTGTGTTTGGTATGTCGGTGACTGAGCGTGAAGGTGTGGATACATGGCATGATTCAGTGCGCTTCTTCGACATCTTTGATGCGACAGGCACATTGCGCGGTAGCTTCTACCTAGATCTATACGCACGTGAGCACAAACGTGGCGGCGCTTGGATGGATGACTGTCGCGGTCGTCGCATTACTCAATCTGGCGAGTTACAAACGCCAGTGGCTTACCTAACGTGTAACTTCAACAAGCCAGTCGGTGATAAGCCTGCGCTATTTACGCACGATGAAGTGGTAACCTTGTTCCACGAATTCGGCCACGGTATTCACCATATGTTAACGCAAGTTGATGCGAGTGCGGTTTCTGGTATCAATGGCGTGCCTTGGGACGCGGTTGAGTTGCCAAGTCAGTTCCTCGAGAACTGGTGTTGGGAAGAGGAGGCGTTGTCGTTCATCTCTGGTCATTTCGAAACGGGTGAAGCGTTACCGAAAGAGATGCTAGAGAAGATGCTAGCGGCGAAAAACTTCCAATCTGCGATGTTTATCCTGCGTCAGCTAGAGCTTGGCCTGTTCGATTTCACACTGCACACAGAATACGATCCAGAAGTCGGTGCTCGCGTACTAGAAACGTTAGCCGACGTTAAGTCTAAGGTTTCTGTATTGCCAAGCCTTGATTGGAACCGCTTCTCACACAGCTTTGGGCATATCTTTGCTGGTGGCTACAGCGCGGGTTACTACAGCTACCTGTGGGCAGAAGTGTTATCGGCAGATGCGTTCTCAGCATTTGAAGAGGAGGGTATCTTCAACACTGAAACCGGTAATCGCTTCCTGAACAACATCCTTGAAATGGGTGGTAGTGAAGAGCCAATGGAGCTGTTCAAACGCTTCCGTGGTCGTGAGCCTCAAATCGACGCGATGCTGCGTCATGCGGGTATCAGCGCTTAATATTGTGCTAGTCAGAATGTGAAAAGAGCCTCCTTGTGAGGCTCTTTTTGTATCGATTTATCAAACGATTATGGATTTACATTGCGGTTGATAGGGTTCTGCAATGAAATCAGTGTCTCAGTCGATTGAACCTCGTCAATCGCCTGCAATTTATCGATCAGTACGAACTGTAACTCTTCGATCGATTTACACATCAGTTTAACGAAAATGTTGTAGGCGCCAGTGGTGTAGTACGCCTCAACCACTTCATCTAATGCATTCAGTTTGGCAATGGCTGAGTGGTAATCACGAGCTGCATTGAGGTTGATACCAATAAAACAACACACGTCGTAACCAAGCTTCTTGGTGTTTACCACAACCTCGGTTCGCTCAATAATGTCGGCTGATCTCATCTTTTCGATACGAACGTGAATCGTCGCGGGGCTGACATCGAATTTCTTTGCCATTTCAGCATAAGGCGTGCGCGCATCTTCCATTAAGGTTTTGAGAATGGCACGGTCTAGATCATCCAGACGAGCTGTAGTTGTGGACATGCATAATCCTTAGGGTGAATAAAAAACATACCGGCTTTAGTACACATCATAGCCAAGGGTGATAATATTAGCAGCAACTATAGTGTTAGGGTGAATTCAGTGCGATTTTCGTTGTTTTTGATTGTTATGTGTTGGAGTGCTTTTGTTTCAGCTCAAACAAAAGATGTGTTGGTTATTCACTCTTATCATCAGGGTTTTTTCTGGACTGATGATTTCCACAAAGGATTATCAGAAGAACTGGAGCGTGATCGACTATCGTATCGAGTTGTTTATTTGGATAGTAAACGAACTCAAAACCCAGAATACTTAGAGCGCGTTTATCAGCTTTATCACACCAAGTTGATGCATGAAGAATTTGCTGCGGTTGTAGTCAGTGACAATAACGCCCTTAATTTAATGAAGCGCCTTGCGCCCGATCTCAAAGATACGCCAGTAATCTTTGGTGGTATCAACAATTTTACTCCTGAAATGATTGAAGGTTTGAATGCGACGGGCATTACTGAAGATATTGATTTATTGGGTAATATTGAGCTAATTAAGCGTCTTCAAACAAACATAAAGAAGATATACATTGTTACTGACCATTCAGTAACAGGTGAGGCTATCCGCTCACAAATTGATCGTTCTATTGAGGCTCACCCCAACTTTTCCGATTTGCTGGAGCACTATGTGCCTGACTCTTACCAAGAGTTAATTGCGTTTTCTCAGCGAACCGATCTAGATCAGAGCTTACTCTTTTGGGCATATTATCGCGATGCTAAAGGCAACGTGAGTAGCGTTGAAGACTGGCGACAATTGAACATTAAAACCCAAATGCCACTGTATATGGTGCACGATTTGGGGTTGGGTTTTGGGGCGATAGGCGGTGTTATTCAAAGTGGTGAAACGCAAGGTCGAGATACGGGACGTGTTTTACTAAAGGTATTAGCAAACCCAAATGAACCTCTGCCTTTAGTCGCACCTGGCGCATCGGAAATTAAACTCGACTACCAACAGATGTCACGCTGGGGGCTGGGAACTGAGAATGAAGCTTCAATTACTTTTCTCAATAAGCCTCAGTCATTCTTGGTGCGTTATCACGATGAAATTCGAACAATAGGTTTGCTGTTTCTGGTTATGTCGTGTGTTATTGCGACCTTGGTTTACTACCTCAACCGCCTCAAGAAAAGTGAGCGTGCTAGCCGACAAAGCCAGCTGTTACTAGAGTCGATATTCGATCAAAGTCTACAGTACATGGGTATTCTTGATAAAGGCGGTGTACTGCTGTCGAGCAACAGTAAGCTGCATGAGCTTCTTTATAATCAAGGTTATAAATTAGGAACACCTCTCCAAGAATATTGGGAGGGTGCCGCTGGCGAAGTGCTGAAGGAGTATTTTGCTGAAAGGGATGATTATCCAACCCTACGATTTGAGGCTGAGGTATGGTGCCGTGATCGTGGTGGAATGGTGCTAGATATCTCTTTAAAGCCGATGCCGAACAGTGAAGAGGACACCATTCAGTTCTTATTTGAAGCTCGTGATGTTACCTCACGAAAGCTTGCTGAGAACAAATTATTCCAACGTGAAGCGAATCTCAAACTGTATTACGACAAGCAGCCGGTGATGATGATTACACTGGATGTCAATAATCGCATTCAGCAAGTGAACCAGTTTGCTGAAGAATTACTAGGTTATCCACTTGATCTGCTTTTGGGGCATCGCCCTAGAGAATTTTATGTGGATGAGAACGCGATGATTCCTCGTCATATCTTGTTGCAACCACAGCACAAAATTCGCGGCGTGTGGCGTCGTGATATCGAGTATCGTCATGCGGACGGTAGAACGATCTGGATTCGTGAAAATATTCGTCCATTGGTCGACTCGGGTCAGCTGTTGATTGTGGGAGAGGATATTACTGAAACCCGCGAACTTTCTGAAAAGTTAGAATACCAAGCGCGTTATGACCTGCTTACAGACACTTTCAACCGCAACCACTTTGAGCAAGAGCTACAAAAGGCGCTGAAAGAGGTCGAGAGTCATATGAGAACTCATGCGATGTTGTTCTTAGATTTGGACCAATTGAAAGTATTGAACGATACTGCTGGGCATGAAGCGGGTGATGCCGCGATCTTATTTAGCGCTAATCTGATAGAAGATGTGCTTCCTTACAATGCTGTGTTAGCTCGGATGGGGGGAGATGAGTTTGCGGTATTAATCAAAGACTGTACTGAGCGAGATGCTGTCAATGTCTGTCACAGTATTATATCGATGATGAGTGAGAATCCATTCTTATGGGGTGATATTCACCTCAATCTTACTTGTTCTATCGGAATTCGATTGATTGACCATACTGCCGCTTCATCACAAATGGTGCATGCACAGGCGGATGCCGCTTGCCATGCCGCTAAAGAGGAAGGGCGAAATCGTTATCACCTTTATCATCTAGATGATGAAGATCTGCGCCGTCGCCATTTAGAAATGGAATGCGTTAACTTGGTACACGAAGCCTTAGCCAATGATCGCTTGGAGTTATTTGCCCAACGTATTCTTGGTCTAGAGGGAAATAGCAACAAAATGCACTTTGAGATACTGGTGCGGATCAAGAACGTCCAAGGTGAGTACATTTCACCGGGGATCTTCATGCCAGCCTCCGAGCGCTATAACATCGCGCATTTGATTGATCGCCAAGTCGTCAGTCAGACGTTGAATTGGTTGGAGCAACGCCCACATCTCGTTGATGATTTGGGGATGTGTTCGATAAACCTTTCTGGTCACTCGATGGGTAACCGAGAGTTTGTTGAATTCTTGATTGAAAGTTTGGCGAACTCATCAGTGCCTTGCCATAAGATTTGTTTAGAGATCACTGAAACGGCCGCCATGAGTAATATGAAGCAGGCAATCAAGTTCTTTACTCGAATTAAAGAGCTCGGCTGTTTGATTGCTCTGGATGATTTTGGTTCAGGCTTATCGTCATTCGGATATCTGAAGGCATTGCCCGTTGATATTGTGAAAATTGATGGCCTGTTTGTGCGTGATATTGATGTTAACGAGATGGACTATGTGATGGTTCGTTCGATCAATGATTTAGCGAAGCAGATGGGCAAGCACACGGTGGCTGAGTTTGTTGAAAATACTCAGGTTCTCGATAAGTTGATTGAACTCGGTGTTAACTACGCTCAGGGCTATGTTATTGGCCGACCGAAGCCACTGGCCGAGCTTGTTGAAGAGTTAAGGCAAGAACGAGAGATAGAGTAATTGGTTTAGGTAAGCCGACCGAGCTGTGAATACTTTTCACCGCTAATATGTATTGTTGAGGCAATCAGGTAAACTGGTTGCCTCTTTTGTTTTGAATACTACTGTCTGTTGGAGACGACCTTGCAACTACAACTGATTTGCGAAGATGCTACCCAAATCGATCATCTAAATGACTTAGCGACCCGTTGGAATTTATCTCATGATGAAAACAGCGATTTTGCTTTGGTACTGACTTGCGAGCGACTTGAGCTACGTAAAGTCGATGAGCCTAAGCTTGGCGCTATTTTTGTTGATTTAGTGGGAGGCGCAGTCGGTCACAGACGTAAGTTTGGTGGTGGTAAAGGTCAGGCAATTGCTAAAGCGGCAGGTTTAAACAAAGGTGCAACGCCAACTATTCTTGATGGTACAGCAGGCTTAGGGCGTGACGCATTTGTATTGGCTTCGTTGGGCTGTAAAGTGCAGATGGTAGAGCGACATCCAGTTGTGGCTGCATTATTGGATGACGGCCTGCAGAGAGCAAAAAAAGACCCAGATATCGGCGGTTGGGTTAGCGAACGTATGAAGTTGATTCACGCTTCAAGTCACGATGCGCTGGATAAACTTAGCAACGACCCTAACTTCGAACAGCCTGATGTGGTGTACCTCGATCCTATGTACCCACACCCAGAGAACAAGAAGAAGTCGGCTTTGGTTAAGAAAGAGATGCGAGTATTCCAATCTTTGGTTGGCGCCGATCTGGATGCCGATGGCTTGTTTGAGCCTGCGATGAAGCTGGCAACTAAGCGCGTTGTGGTCAAAAGACCGGATTACGCAGCATGGTTAGACGAGCAAAAACCGAGCATGGCAATCGAAACTAAAAAGAACCGTTTTGATGTGTATGTGAAAGCATCAATGACTTAGAGACACGCTAAGAAAATTTCCCGTCATAAATACGATAAATCACCATTTAACACTTGCGATAGTCGCGTTACGGATGTATATCTAACTAAGAATCATTATTATTCTTAGCTGGAGTTGTAGCATGGCTAAACGCTTTTGTAAGTTAAACCGTCGAGATATCACTGAACACCTAGGAGAGATCCACAGCTTGGTTACTGAACCTAAATTTGTGTGTCGTTCTTGTGCGCGTTCTTCGGCGGATCAAGCGAACCTATGCAAACCAACCGCAATTCCACCTCTTGGCTGTCAAAATAAACCCGTTGAAGAAAAAGCCGCATGCGGCCTACTAGCGGAAAC
>NZ_JBFRSN010000319.1:0-30880 GCF_041473595.1 Vibrio sp. 10N.222.46.A1 | reverse complement strand
TTCAAGATCAGCGACATGCTCAAGTTCGAGAACACATCAAAAAGCATCTAACGCCACCTTCCAAGAAATAAACAAAAACTATGCAAGTAATGAGAAGTCGCAAATAAAGACAAAATAAACCAAATTACATAGATAAAATCTATGTGTTTTATAGTTACTACCCAATGGTTCGCCGCTTAAAAACTGCCTAAGATATCGTCATCAACGAGGCCTATTACACACCCTCGTATCCTTCAACTTTTGAAGAACGACGAAACAGGATGGATTCTGAGTCTGATTCATACGAAATACAGAACCAGGGTAACACTATGAAAAAAACCATTATTGCTCTCTCAATCTTAGCGTCTTGCAATGTGATGGCTCACTCTCATCACGCATCAGAGCGTTTAACTCACGGCGACCATGACCACTCATTCGATATGAGCGAGTACGATGTTGTGCTTTCTAATAACTATGACCCGTTTGCTAATGGCATTGAGTTTCTCTCTCCAACCATGTCTGCTGAGCAGCAAAGTTACTTCCCTTTATCTGAAAATGCCTCGACAAAACTAGCGGGGTCATTCCCAGAAATAATCTGGCGAGGTGAACCTCTATTCACGCCGGAATACAACAAAGAAAACATGGAAAAGGCGCAGCAAGAAGGCAAAATTCATCCAGAGTTAGCAGCGATGGAAGAAGCAATGACCAACCCTGTGATCTTTAAGCTATCAGACCGCATGTACAACGCATTTGGCTTTGAGGGAGCTTCGATCACCTTCCTTCAGGGTGACAAAGGACTGATCATTATCGACGCTGGTTCAACGGCTGAAACCGGTGAAGCCATGCTGTCGGCTTACCGTGACGCAACTGGAGACGAGCGTGAGGTTCATACGATTTTCTATACTCACCACCACCCAGATCAATGGGCAGGAACCGAGGGGCTAGCAACGCGTGAAGACTTCGAATCTGGCAAAATTAATGTCATCGCTCATGTTGATTTCCAGAAGAAAATGAATGAAGAGTCTGGCATTTATCTTAATCAACAGTCGATTCGAACCGCGTATGCATTTGGTGCCTTTATCCCTCATAACAATGACTACGATAAAGGGGTAAACCAAGGTGTTGGCTACCCAGCAGACATCGTGATGCAATCACAAAACAAATCCTTCTTCGCGCCAAATATCTTAGTCGACGATCTGATGATCATGAAGGTAGATGGCCTTACATTGGAGTTTTTCCACACCCCAGGAGAAGCGCCAGATGGTGTTGCACTCTATGTACATGAAACGGGAGACATGGTCGGTGGCGATACCATTCAAGGTGAAACCATTCCAAACCTCTACACCATTCGTGGTACCGAGTACCGTGACGGCCTTGAATGGGCAGACTCTATAGACCGCATGCGCCGCTATCAGCCAAAAACGCTTTCCCTACACCACGGCCGTTCTGCAGTAAGCCAAGAGCGTGTTGAAGATGTAATGAAAGCCTACGCGGATTCACTGCGCTACATGCAAGATCAAACGGTTCGCCATATCAACAAAGGCTATACCATGCATGAGCTTTCGGACAGTATCCGTCTGCCTGAAGAACTCAAAGATCACGATTACCTTCGCCCGTTGCGTGGCTCAGAATATCAAAATGTTGCCAATATCTATGCGGGTAATGTTGGTTGGTTCAATGGTGATGCCAGTGAGCTTGCGAAGCCTGCACACAAAGACATGGCGCAACTTTACGTTGATATGATGGGTGGCTCAGACGCCATTAGAAAGGCTGCGGATCGCATGATCGAGAAACAACAGTACGGTGAAGCGATGCAGATCCTAACGCATGTTATCCGAGTCGATCACAACGATATGTATGCTCGTGGACAAAAAGCCGTTGCGCTAGAGCGTTGGGGTTGGGAACAATCGACCCCGGGTTGGCGTCACTGGGCACTCACAGGTGCAGCAGAGCTTCGCGGAGAACTAGATGGCGTACTCGATACAATGAACTTTTTTGGCGATGCCAGCAAGTTCGTTGAGGCACCAACCGATGATGTGATGTCACTGATTCCAACTCGCCTAATAGCCGAGCAATTGAACACCAACGAGACGCACGTCATCAACCTTGTTGTGGATGGAAGCCCATACCTTGTCAACGTGTCTAACCGCACAATGGCTGTCGACAATGGTTTTAGCTCTGAGAGCGCCGATCTCACCGTCGATATGTCAAAACAAGACCTTGTTCACTTGTTCTTAGTCAAAGACATCAATGTTGAAGAATCAACAGCGAAAGCAACCAAGGGCGATATCAAGCAACTTCAACGTTTGGTTGATGTGATTGATACCTTCTCTCCGTTCTATCTACACCTTCGTTAACCCCAATAAATAACCCGTGCCTCATTCATTTGAGGCACGATAAGAGGTGCCCATGATAGACAAAGATACTTTTATCCCAAGGGCGTTAGCGGTTGCCATCGTTGTATTTCTTTTACTTGTTTAACTCGGAAATTAACGACTCGAGCTGACGTAATCGCCAAACCGCTCAAACAGAAAATCCAAAAACAGTCGGATACGCTTCGGCTGATATTTCTTGCTGATGTACACCACATTCAAGTCGGCGCTCGACACCGACATCGCGGTATTGAAGTTTTTCATGTAGCCATTAAGCAGAGTCACAAGGCGTTGGTTATTGATGTCATCTTGCACATCCAACACCGATTTAAGCGCAATGCCCTCACCTTTTAATGCCCAGTAGCGAATCACTTCGCCATCGTCTGAAAATCGCTTCGGCACAACCGTCACCGACTTCTTCATATCATTGTCTTGGAAGTGCCATGTCTTGAGCTCTTCATTGCTACGCAGCATGGCTAAACAGTCGTGTTCGACCAAATCTTGTGGTGTTAACGGTGTTCCATGTTTAGCAAGATATTCAGGAGAAGCGCACAACACACGTCGGCTTGGTGATAAGCGTCTGGATATCAAACTGCTGTCGACCAGTTCACCATAACGAATCACGATATCCATGCCAGATTCAGCAATGTTCGAGAGGTTATCGTTCAAATACAGGTAAGGAATAACGTCCGGATACTGCTGGCAA
This sequence comes from Vibrio sp. 10N.222.46.A1, assembly GCF_041473595.1. Lineage (NCBI taxonomy): Bacteria > Pseudomonadati > Pseudomonadota > Gammaproteobacteria > Vibrionales > Vibrionaceae > Vibrio > Vibrio sp. 10N.222.46.A1. Next base: position 27,823 of record NZ_JBFRSN010000319.1, on the reverse strand, counting down.
AACTCCGAAAGAATAGGAAGAATGTACTGCTTTCCGATGTCTTTTGGCGCGGCAATCTTTAGCGAGCCTTTGACTTCTTTTACGCCATTTTGAATCAGGTTTTCGGCCTCACTGACGTTGTCTAAAATCTCCAAACATGCCTTGTGATACAACTCCCCAGAGTCGGTCAAAGACACATGACGCGTGCTTCGATTCAACAACTTCACACCATATCGTTCTTCAAGCGCCTGCAGCCTTGCTGTCATGGTCGCAGGAGAAAGCCCTAACTCTCGCCCAGCCGCAGCTAACCCGTGATGCTTAACAATGCTCACGAACATCGCCATATCTGAAAACTTATCCATACGATTCTCGCTTCCACCTCTTCGTCTTACTTCTCGATCTTAATGCTCGATTTGAATACTCAGCCACACTATTCAGTTTAACCGAATAATGAATTTATATTTTAACCAATTATCAAATTTAGTCGAATAAATATAATGGCAAACATCAACAGAACAACGCAGGAATTCAGAGCATGACTAACGAATCGACTAAACAAGAGAAACACACTTTCGTCATCATTGGTGGCACATCAGGTATCGGCAAAGCACTAGCGATGCAACTAAGAAACGAGAACAACACGGTACATATTGCCAGCCGACACACCGGCGTTGATATCACGGATGAAAAGTCGATTTGTGAATACTTCGAATCGATTGGCGTGTTTGACCACTTAATCGTAACGGCTGGCTCATCCGCTCCCGCAGGAAAAGTAACAGACGTAGCAACCGCAGACGCTAAGACAGCTTTTGACACTAAGTTTTGGGGCAGCTTAAACGTAGCCAAACATGCCGCTCGTTACATGACACCAAACGGCTCTATCACGTTCACAACTGGCATGTTGTCACGCAAGGTTGTGGCAGGCACTTACGTAAAAACCGCCATCAACGCCGCACTAGAAAGCGTAACCAAAATACTGGCGAAAGAGCTATCCCCCATTCGAGTCAATGCCGTTAGCCCGGGTTTAACCATGACGGAAGCCTACAAAAACATGGACGATTCCGCTCGTACAAGCATGTACGACAACGCCAAAAACAACCTACCCGCAGGCAAGGTTGGCGAGCCTTCAGAGATAGCCATGGGTTACCTGTTCGCAATTAATAACCCATACGTCACTGGGTCAATCATCGATATCGATGGCGGCGCTCTACTCGGCTAACACTCCGCAAAGAAGCAAAGACATAAAGAACAATCGTTAGGGCGTGTATCTCACGTCCTAACAAACAAGAATTTACATAGGTAGATCATCATGAAACAAGAAACTGTCCACCAAGAAACTATCCATAAAGAAACTACCCATAAAGAAAAGATTCCATTCCAAGTTTGGATACTGACACTCGCTGCATTTGCAATCGGCACGGCTGAGTTTGTTATCGCAGGCATTCTTCCACAGATCGCCACATCACTTTCAATCACAGAAGGTCAAGCTGGCTACCTTATCAGTGCTTACGCGTTGGCTATCGTTATCGGCGGCCCGATCTTAACCATCTACCTAGCACGTTTTAACAAGAAGATGGTGCTGATTGGCTTAATGGCACTGTTCATCATCGGTAATGTCTTATCAGCCCTTGCTCCTAGCTACCCACTTCTACTTGCCAGCCGTGTTATCGCAGGCTTAGTGCAAGGCCCTTTTTATGGTATCGGTGCGGTTGTTGCAACCAACTTAGTGTCTGAAAAAATGGCAGGTCGTGCCGTTGGCCAGATGTTCGCAGGCTTAACACTCGCTAACGTTCTTGGCGTTCCAGCTGGTACATGGGTCAGCTTGCAATTCGGTTGGCACACCACTTTCTTTACCGTGGCAGCACTTGGCACTATCGCGATGCTTGCCATTCTGACTTCGATTAAGTCGACAGGTCACAGTGAAGCGAAGGACATCAAAACTCAGCTTCTAGCGTTCAAAAATCCAATGTTACTGATCAGCTTAGCAATCACCGCTTTTGCTTGGTCTGGCTTCATGACGCTTTACGGCTACCTTGCGCCAATCGCCATGCACATCACAGGTTACAGTCAAGAATCAGTGACTTGGATCTTAGTGATAGTGGGTGTTGGCTTAATCATCGGTAACACCTTGGGCGGACGCTCTTCAGATAAAAACCTAGGCAAAGCTTCAATGTTTTGGGCTATCGCGATGATCATTTCATTGGTGGTAGTTGGCCTTGTGGTAGACAACAAAATCCTCTTCGTTGCAGCTGCATTTGTCTTTGGTATTGCATCATTTGCGAACGTCCCTGCCATGCAACTTCGAGTAATGAACCACGGTGGCGAAGGGCAAGAGCTAGCAGCAACTGCGAATATCTCAGCGTTTAACTTAGCCAATGCCTTTGGTGGATTCCTTGGTGGCATGGTACTCGACAGCCAACTAGGCGCAGGCATGATTCCGTTCGCAGCCGTTGTGGTTCCTATCGTCGGCTTGTTCTTAATCGCTAAAGCTAACCGAAAAGAGAAACCACAAAGCAACTCAATATTTGCACCCACAGAAGCTAAATAATTTAAGAACTCCGTAACTTCAAAGTGCCAATTCATTATCAAACTGGAATTGGCACAGCACTAAAAATTCATAAAGGTAGAGATCATGAACAAGTTATTCGAAACATCAGAACTGAAAGGCCTAGAGCTGCAAAACCGTGTGGTTATGGCACCCATGACACGCGCTCGCACCAGCCAGCCTGGAAACGTGCCAAACGACATGATGGCGACTTATTACCAACAACGAGCAAGTGCAGGGCTAATCATCACTGAAGCCACACAAATTTCAGATGACTCTCAAGGTTACTCATTCACACCCGGCGTCTATACCGATGCGCAAATCGAAGGTTGGAAATCAGTAACAACAGCAGCAAAAGAGCAAGGTGCCGCGATATTCTGCCAACTATGGCACGTAGGCCGAGTATCACACCCTACCTTTCAAAAAGGCGAGTTGCCGATTGCACCTTCAGCACTGGCACCTATAGAAACGCAGGTTTGGATCTCTGATGAGAATGGTAACGGCAACATGGTGGATTGCATCCAACCAAGAGAGATGACCCAAGCCGATATCGATCGTGTTGTTCAAGATTTTGCTAACTCAGCGAAAAAAGCAGTCGAGGCAGGGTTCAACGGAGTGGAAATCCACGGTGGTAATGGCTACCTCATCGATCAATTCCTAAGAACCAATTCAAATAAGCGCACCGACAACTATGGAGGCAGCCGCGAGAACCGACTTCGTTTTCTAATCGAAGTGGTGGATGCAGTGATTGATGCGATTGGTGCCGATAAGGTGGGTGTTCGTTTAGCTCCGTTCATCACCTTCAAAGACATGAACTGCCCAGACATCGTGCCAACTATTTTAGAAGCTTCAAAGGCGCTACAAGCACGCGACATCGCTTACCTGCATCTATCAGAAGCAGATTGGGATGACGCACCTGTGATACCTGAAAGCTTCCGTTTAGAGCTAAGAGAGCTATTCTCTAACACCATCATCGTTGCTGGCAGCTACACACCAGAACGCGCCGAAGAAGTGTTAAGCAAAGGCTACGCCGACCTCGTCGCATTTGGTCGCCCATTCGTTGCGAATCCAGACCTCGTATCACGCCTACAAAACGGCAATGAACTATCCGATCTTGATGGCGCCACTCTGTTCGGCGGCAACGAAAAAGGCTATATCGATTACCCTGCGTTGTAGTGATAAAGCATTAAACAAACACCAAGCCTGCAGAGTACTGCAGGCTTAATTGTCTAGAAACGTGACCGAGCCGATACCTTTTTACACTCGAAAATCCAATTGCACATTTCAACTTAAACCACTGTTATATTTGAACTTTACACAAAAATTAATTATAGAAATATCAATAATAATTCCGATTTAAACGGATAAATGAGGACTCTCCATTGTTCAATGTAGGACAGGTTTACAATCGACGTACAGATATACACGGTCATTACAAAGGTCAGCAATATGGCGGTATCGCGACGCCGGCTGCTCACCCATATGTGTTTATCTTCACTAGCGATGCTGGTGAAGAATTTGGCTACTCTGATGGTTTTAGTGCAGACGGCACTTTCCGATATACAGGAGAAGGGCAAGAAGGTGATATGCAAATGGTTAAAGGAAACTTGGCCATCTTTGAACACCAAAACAACCTCAAAGAGATTCTCTTATTCGAATCAGTCTCAACTGGCTTCGTAAGATTCGTCGGTGTTTGCAACTACATCTGTCATCACATCGAACAGCGCCCAGACAAGAACGATCAACTCCGTGATGCAATAGTTTTCCATTTAGATATCGTCCCTCAAAGTATCGGAAACATCATTCAATCTCCGAAAGTTTCATACCTTACTAAGCCGACTAAAAGTAAGTCTCTGAAGCAATTACGAGACATTGCGTTAGCTTCAACGCCACTAAAAGCTGACCCCAAAGAACAACTCACGCATGTGAAGTACCGCAGTGAAGCAATCAAGCTTTACGCAAAGAAACGAGCAAATGGGCTTTGTGAAGGTTGTGGTGTGCCCTCGCCTTTTGAGACCAAGTCAGGTCCTTACCTAGAAGTGCATCACCTGACACGGTTAGCTGATGGTGGAGCTGATTGCCCTGAAAATGTAATTGCACTCTGTCCGACTTGCCATCGTAAAGCACATTACTCTGTGGAAGCTGCAGATTTCAATGCGAAACTCATCGAGAAAGCACTAAAAATTGAAGAGAATCTGTTGTAAACATTTTCGACAGGCAAAAGAAAGGCTCGCGTGACTAGTGCGAGCCTTATGCAGTTTAGGGGGTAAACCACAATCTGATATTAATTTGGGTAATTATTTAACTTATGAGCCAGTATGCACCTGTGCGCATTGATGTACTATTTTTATATGATTCATCGCGATAAATCAATCGATAAAAGTTAGAGTTTGGTCAATTTAAACCATACAGATTGAAATGATTTAGCGATCTACATCTCGAAAATCATCATAAAACCCATAAAAATCAGATCTATAGGCTTCTCATTTGCCAGTAGCCTTCACCATTGGTCGAGAGTTGGCTGTGTAAATAATCAAGCGTATCTGCGACTATTCCTGAAATGCCTTGTGGTGGGTTGAATAACAACAAACCACTGCCGATTAGGCGATCATCACCCTTAGGGTCTCGAAGGCGAAGCTCCGACTTAATCGGACTTGGCAGCAAACCATCTTTCACTGCAGTAACACAGTGATTCAGAATCAGTGAGCTCTTGTCATCCGTGTAAAGCGGGTACCAAATTAGTGCAGATACCTTATCAGATTGTTGATACGCCTTAACCAAGGCATCGATCACCGCGAGATATTCAGAATCGGTTTCATAGGGAGGATCGATAACAATCAGGTGATGATTATCGTGTTTTGCTACGTCATCAGGCAACGCTTTAAGCCCATCACCCGCGGAAATAGTCAGCTTGCTTGAGACATCAAGGTCACGTTGTAACGTCTCAATATTAGTTTGCAGTAAATCAGCTTCATCTTGCTGAATGTCTGAAAAATAGAAACTATCTTGGCTACGGCCTTGTTGGTAAGTGATGGCTGCTGAGCCCGGATAGAGAGAGATAAGTTGATTCGGATTGTAGTATTCCAGCACCGACATAAATGAAGCAAAGGCCGGAGGAAGATAAGCTTTATTTCGCCACAAGTACCCGACCCCTTCTGCAAACTCACCCGCGTGATTGCTTGGTGCGGTAGTTAAATCATAACAGCCTGTACCTGAGTGGGTGTCGATAACATTCAGGCGTGAATGCTGCTGCATTAATGATTTAACCAGTGCACTCAATACTGGATGCTTGAGTGCATCACCGTGGTCGCCTACATGACATTGATGTCGATATTCCATTCCCTTGCCTCATTTCTACTGACGTCATATAAACATACTTCATATAATGAGGGCTTGCCTGCTCAATCCATTGTTTTTTTAAATAGGCTCACTTTTCTCTAACCAGTTGACTCTTATAAAAAATAAAGCCCTTCGTCTTGCTACAAACGAAAGGCTTTGCTGAACTCACTCGTTGGTCAATGAGGACTAAGGCTGAGCGCTATCCAATTAGAAAACTTAAGCAATCAGGAAACTAAGGATACTCACCCTCAACTTCTACTACTGGTTTCACCTGATAGTGACAAGGCTGTAGGCCAAGTAATTTAGGTAGGGTGATGCCTACTGAAATGGAGGACCACGTACCGCTGACAATACCCACAACGAGTGCAATAGCGAAACCTTGCAGTGCCGCGCCACCCAGTAGCCAAAGCGCAGAGACGGTTATTAGAGTTGTTCCTGAAGTCACCATGGTGCGTGAGAAGGTCGCTTTAACTGATTCGTTAAGCAGGTTGTCAGTATCACCGCTTGGATTGCCACGCAGCATTTCACGAACACGGTCGGCAATGATGATCGAGTCATTCAATGAATAACCCAAAATCGCCAACACAGCCGCTAACACAGTCAGGTTGAACTCAAACTGAGTAAAAGCGAACAGACCCAAGATAAGCGTCACGTCATAGATGATCGCGGCAAGGGCACCGAGTGCTAAACGCCATTCAAATCGTACACTCAGGTACAGCATGATCATTAGGAAACACACCAATACCGCCAAGCCACCTTGGTCAACCATGTCTTGACCCACTTGAGGGCCAACCACGCTGCTGTTAAGCACTTTTACTTGGTCACTTACAGAAGACAAAGCATCCACTAAGTTTGGCTGTGGAGCGTCTGTCAGTTGACTGTAACGAATTGTCCAGCGATCCTGTTCTGCCATACCAACCACTTGTACGTCTTGTTGGAAAGCCGTATCAAGTTTGGTTTTTAACGCATCTTTGGTTACTTGATCAGAGAGCTGAACCTCGGCAACCACACCGCCAGTAAAGTCCAAGCCCCAGTTAAAACCTTTCACTGCCACCAGCATCACAGAGCTCATGAACAGCACAATAGAAATCACAGACATCACCTTACGAAGGCGAGTCATGCTGCTGTTTGAAATAGTCATATTTGAAATACTCATGCTTAAATTCTTACATCGTGGCGTTGGTCACGCCCCCAAACCAAATTGATGATCGCTCGTGAAGCAAAAATGCCCGTGAACATACTGGTTAGAAGGCCTAAGCCCAGTGTCAGAGCGAAGCCCTGAATCGGTCCATTACCAATGGTATATAGAGCCACAGCAACGATCATGGTGGTGACGTTAGCATCGAAAATAGAAGAGAACGCACTGTCAAAACCACGATCGATGGAGCTAGCAAAGCTGCGGCCTTCTTTCATCTTGTCTCGAATACGTTCGAAGATAAGCACATTGGTATCTACCGCCATACCGACGGTCAGTACTAAACCCGCAATACCCGGCAGAGTTAATACCGCACCCGGTAGCAGCGCAATCAAACCAAACAATGTGGTCATGTTAACCACCAATGCGCAGTTCGCGACCCAACCAAGACGGCGGTACCATAGCGCCATAAACGTTAGCGTAAGGCCAAGGCCAAGTGCCAAAGCAGCAAAGCCGTTAGTTACGTTTTCAGCACCCAAAGATGGGCCAATGGTACGTTCTTCAATGATGGTCACTGGCGCAGTCAATGAACCCGCACGCAGCAGTAACGCAAGCTCTTGCGCTTCAGCCAAGCTGCCAGCACCAGTAATTCTGAAACGACTACCCAGTTGAGACTGGATGTTTGCCACACTGATCACTTCACTGTCTTGCTTGCTGTTGCCCGCTCTATCACGACTGTATTCGCTGTACACGGTTGCCATTGGCTTACCGATGTTATGACGTGAGAACTCGGACATTTTCTTACCACCAGAAGAATCTAGGGTAATGTTTACTTCTGCGCTGCCCATCTCACCAATGCCACTACGAGCATCAATAATGTGTTCACCGCTCAGTACTGCTTTGCGAGCGACAACGACACGATTGCCATCTGTATCTTTTAGCGTTTGAGTATTACGAGTTGCATTGTCGTAAACAGAGTAGAACGCCAAAGATGCGGTTGCACCAATCACGTCTTTTGCTGCTGCAGGGTCTTGAACACCTGGCAATTCAATACGAATACGGCTTTCACCTTGGCGTTGAATCGATGCTTCTGTGATGCCTAATTCTTCAATACGGCTGCGCATGATTTGCAGGTTTTGTTGAACTGTTAGGTTGCGTAGCGTTCTTTGCTCTTCTTCAGACTGAGTTAACGTCAGTGACTTATCTGAACGATCACGTAGCCAATGTGGGAACTCTTCACGAATCAGCTTTTGTGCTTTTTCGAAATCGGCGTCGGTACGGAAATCAAACTGAACCTGGTCGTTGACCACTTTACCGCGTGCATAACGCACCTGACTGGTCACCTCGTCGACCATCGCTTGAGCTTGTGCGTGGTAAACCGGTTCCATGTCCACTTCTAATAAGAACTGCACTCCACCGCGTAAATCTAGGCCTAGCTGAATCGGTGCAAAGCCCATGTCAGTCAGCCATTTAGGTGCTGCTGGCTCCATCGCTAGCGCAACCGTCGCGTTGTCGAGGAAGCGCTCATTGAGTACTTCTTTGGCTTTCGCTTGTTGCTCAGCATCTTCTAAGATGACCACTAAACGTTTGTCTTTTTGAAAGGCTGATTTGGCTTGAATGCCTTCGCTAGCAAGATATTGCGTCACTTGAGTGGCGTCGATCGTCTGCTCAGAGCGGTTACTGATTTGAACCGAGGCATCTTCGCCAAACCAAGAAGGTAGAGCGCTTAGAATCATGATGATGATGGTGGCAATAAGCACCACGTATTTCCACTTTGAGTAGTGGTTAATTTGTTTTCTTGGAATGCGTTTTTTCACAGTCAAGATCTCTTCTTTTTACCAATCACCGTAAACACGTGCTCAAAAATAGCGCCGGGAAAAAGCAGTGATCGAGCGTTTTAACCAGCTAGGATGGCCAGTTATTTACTGCGATTGGTATAACTAATGTTTTGCGAACACAAACGACAACTAGTCACAACCAAAACAAGCTGATTGAGTAACAGTGAGGCTAATAATTGTGTGTCGCTATATTGGGTTAATTGGCGAGTTCAACGAGCGCGAGGCGATCATCGATACGACCAATTTAAGGTCAAACGATTAGCTAAGAAGTTCTCGGAAATGCGAGTATTGAATGTTGCCCTCTTTCCACCCAGAAAGCCGGGAGGACGGAGAACTCACAATGCTGGTCCAGTGCTGCTTGGAATCCAACAACGGCGTGTTGAAGAGCAGAGAAGCCAGTAATGAAGGGGGTGAAAAGTCGATCAGTAGATGATAAGCAGGCTCAAGATCGGCCACGCTTTCTTGCTCGTTACTGAGCATACGTCTGAAGTTTGCAGCTTGGAGGCTCGACTCGGTGTCATGATAGTTGGAACTGTCACCATAAGGCACGGTACCAAACGGAACCTTATCGCACTCTAAGTAGCTCGACGGATTATCCGTAGCGGCTTGTTTACACTGTTTTATCGAGGAAGATTGTTCATTCTGTGAAGATTGCTCTTGAGCCGAATGAATTTGAAATGGCTTAGAAGGGAACGAATAGCCGTTAGAGTTCACTAAGCCAAAGCTCAGTAAAAACAACATTAAGACTAATCGGGTACCTAATTTAAGCAATCTAATATCCAAACAACATTCTCGTAGATCGTCAATCTACAATACAAATGAAACGCTGTCTTGATTTAAAACATTTTTTTAGAAAATGATACGATGCAACCGATTAGGCACTCACGGCATTTAGATTTATATACCTCAAAAAGAGCTCAACAAAGCTTGGTGCATAGATATTATGAATGGTGTAAAAACAAGAAAGCCAAGCGATGTGCGCTTGGCTTTGGGTTAAGTGTTTCAGTCTGCTTTAGGCTTTAGGCTTTAGGCTTTAGGCTTTAGGACGCATGATGTTCTTAACCTTACGGCTATTTTCACCAAAGATGCGTTGGACAAGTTGATTCATATCTTCACGAGAAATTGAGTTAACCGTCGCTTTCACGTTAAACAAGGCTTCTACACCATAGTCGTGCAAAAGATAACGAGACACGAACCATGCTTGATCAACAACACTAGTATCTAAAGGCGTAAAGTCCGCTTCTAGTTGCTTGCCTGCCGCTCTAATCTCATCATTTGATACGCCCTTCAGAAGGTCTCCAATCACTTTATCAATCGCGACCTCTATCTTATCGGCATTTTTAGGGTCGATCAGCGCACCAATAAACCAGTCATGGCTTGTATCACCATCTTGCGATACACAGTAAGCATAAGGTGAGTAATCTAGACTTAAATCTTCACGTATGTACGCGTCTAAACGAGTAACAAGCAGGCGTTGCAGCATGTCTTCCATAAAGATATCTTTCGCCGTTTTCCCTCTTACTATTCCAGTTTGCTCGGAAGGCTCCGCAATGACTCTTAGCATGTACTCAGTGCTATTAGCCGTGTTGACCGACAAATCAATACGCGCTTTAGATGGGTGCTTGTACGCGACGTTAAAGTCAGGCACAACGGCTTTTTCCAATGGAATAGAAGCCAAGTACTGGCGAACCAGAGGTTTCAGTTCACTTGGATCAATGTCGCCCACAATAACCAGCTGATTATTTCGGAATTGACCAAACAACTGCTGATGGACGCTCTTTATCTCTTCAACAGAAACCGTTTCCACACTTTTACTATCGAGCAGCACATGATCACTGTCCGCTTGATAGGTATTTTGGTTCATTGCATATGCGAACTGACCAGTAGGGCTTGCTAAGTAAGAATCTCGATTTTGAATGAACTCTTGCTTAACCGCCTCCAGTTGCTCTGGCGATACCTTGACTGATGTAACGATCGCGTTGAGCGCAGCAAAAGTTTCCGCTAAGCCATTACTGGTGAGCTTAAATTCGACGCCATGGTGAGTAAAATCGATAAACGGATAAACCTGAATATCTTCACGATCCAAATGCGCATCAAGCTCCGTTCCTGAAAAACTGCCAACACCACTTCTACCGATAGCAGCAAGAGCTAACTCTGACGCTGGATATAACTTAGGATCGAGTGCGGCCTTACCACCTAAGCTTGTGTAGTAAATACCTATGTCATCGCCTGCGAGATAGTCACGCAGATACCACATATCGATACCATTGCTAAGCGTCCACTTTTGAACATATGGGTCTACATACATCTGTTCCACTAACTCAATATCGCCTTGCGAACTAGGAACAGCAAAAGCACTGCTGGTCACCGAAAACAACGGTTTGGCACCCTTTTCGCTATAAGTTGCTTTCAAGCTCTCGATGGCTTGGGTAACGGCGACTTTATCTTCACTTTCATTCATACCAACCACTACAAAATAGTCGCTAGAAAGCAAAGCCTTAATATTGGCATTAATCGCATCAAGATCGAGGTTTGCGACAAACTCTTCAAGGCTCGCTTCATAGTCTCGTTGTGATTGCACGATTTGTTCGTTCACTAAAGCCGTCGCTTTCTGGTTAGCGTGCTGCACGCTGTCCATATTGTCCCAATCGATCTCAACATTATCGAGCAAGTCTTGATAATAATGCTGTTCGCTAATTATCTCATTTTCAGAGACGCCATAATCACGCAGAGATGCCAATGTGGCGATTAGCTCCTTTTGAGTCACCTCACGAGCGCCGACAGGAAAGCCAACATCCACCAATGAATAGCGCTGATATTCCATAGAATAATGTTTGGAACTTATCCATTGAGTTGGCAAAGCCGCATCATTGAACTTGGTATTAAGTCGCTGCCTGATCAGTTGCTGTGCTGTCTCATCAAGCCAAAGTTGATGCTGTTGCGCGCGAGTGTCTACCGCACTTGCCCCTCGGTTGATCATCAAAGAGATACTTGGCGCTTCCGATTCTGCATACTCAATATAATCACCTTCATTAAAGGTGGTAATTCTTTGTTTTACTGGCTTGGGAGTTTGTCCTCGCTGCCAATCTGAAAACTTCTGTTCAATTAATGGAATGACGGTTTTTGTGTCAATGTCACCGGAGACAATCACCTCAACGTTCTGAGGTTGATACCAAGTCTGATAAAAGTTATTTAGCCCTTGGGAAGTCGCGCTGAGTACAGACTCTTTAGTACCAAGTGCATCTTGGCCTTCATACTGACCACCCTCAATGAAGTGGTCTAAAAACTGTTCTGCGAATGGCTTGTCGTCTAAGCGTGCATAACGGAACTCACCAAGAATCACACCTTTCTCTTTTTCGACTTCTGAACTTGATAGGTCCAGAGCATCACCAATGTCTCGCATCCACGTCAGGGCAGACTGTAATTGGACATTGTCAGGTAAATCTAATTGATACACAGTTTCTTGGTAAGAAGTGTAGGCATTGATATCAGCGCCAAAGCTAGCGCCTGCATCTTCGAATAGACGAATCACGTCATTTTGAGAGAAATTTTTACTGCCATTGAATGCCATGTGCTCCAAAAAGTGCGCATAACCTTCTTGTTGGTCAGTCTCTTGGAACGAACCCGCGTGCACAACTAAACGAACAGATACGGATTCTTCATGATCTGGATAAACATGGTAGGTAAGGCCATTTTCTAGCTGGCCTGATGTCCATGCCGGATCCGGCTGGATTAAGGTTTCGGTGATACTTGATGTTGAACTACAGCCAACCAAGGTGAGGCATACAGCCGCCGCTAAATAATATGTTTTCATAACAACCTCTTAATGTCATTCATCGACAATATACAGATTGAGTTAACGATTATTATTTAATATTGAACCGGATGAGTATCTTTGTGATCTAGATCTTTATTTTATAAATTGCACTCAGTTATATAAGGCGCAAATTACGAGCATTTAAAAGTCAGTAACTAGTTTAAAAGTGACAAGCTTGAAAGTGATGAATTAAAAAGTAACGAGTTTAAAGACTAACCCTAACCCAAATAAAAAAGCCAAATGACGGTGCATTTGGCTTAGGTTCGATATCTTAGATTTAAGGTTGAAAGCGACTTTTCTACAAGGTCACTCTCTCAATGGGCTTAACTTTTTGGCCTTAACAAGTTCTTCAACTGGTAGCTGTTATCTCCAAAAATTTCTTTAGCATACTCCGTCATATCTTTACTAGAAATTGAATCTGTCGTTCCCTGTAAGTCAAACAGTGCCTCAACACCGTAGTCATGAATTAAGTAACGTGAAATAAACCAAGCTTGTTGAGTAGGCTTATATTGAAGTGGCGTGAGGTCAGCCACTAGCTGTTTAGCAGCGGTTCGAGTCTCATCTTCAGAAATGCCTTTAACGGCTTCAGCAATAACTTTATCAATCGCCTGTTCTATCTTATCTGAGTTCTCAGGCGCAGCTAAAGAGCCGACCAACCAGTCATAACTTGGCTCACTGTCTTGAGATACCGAATACACAAAAGGCGCATAATCCAAGCCTAATTCTTCGCGAACATAAGCCGTTAGACGGCTCGACAATACACGCTGAAGCATATCGTCCATAAACACATCCTTTGCTGTTTTCTCTCGAGCTTGCTGAGAAATAATACGCAATAAGTACTGGCTGCTGTCTTCATTATTGATGGATATATCGATTCGTTCTTTCGAATCAGTGCTATAGGCAACTTGATAATCAGGAGACACAACGGCTTCCAATGGCAATGAAGCAACATATTGGCGTACGAGAGGCTTAATTTCAGATGGCTTAATATCAGCAACGATGACAAGCGTATTGTCTCTTAACTTCTGAAAGAGTTGGTGCTGAACGTCAAGTATATCTTGAGATGTCACGGCTTCAATATCTTCACTTTCCAACATGATATGACGACTGCTATCTTGATAACTATTATGGTTAACCATCTGAATAAACTGACCCACTGGGGTTTCTAGATAAGCCGTGCGATCTTGTGCAAATTCAGATTTTACAGCCTCAAGCTGATCGCTGTCGATTTTAGGTTCGGTCACAATGGTATACAATGCAGCCAAGCCTTCTGCGAGCGTCTTTTTCTTAGTGCTGATTTCCAGCCCATGATGAGTAAAGTTGATGAAGGGATAAATTTGGATGTCTTTGCGTTTCAAATGGGTATTTAATTCCGATCCACTGAATTTACCAACACCACTACGGATCGATGCTGAAATCGCCACCTCTGACGCAGGAAATAAAGAAGAATCTAGGGCTGCTTTTCCACCTTCACTCGCATAATAAACACCAACATTATTACCCACCTCAGGGTTTCGTAAATACCAAACCTCGATACCATTGCTCAATGTCCATTGTTGTAAGTTAGGATCCTCACTCACCTGAATTTGTTTCACAATGTCGCCTTGAGATTCTGGCACGCTAAACGCAGAACTTGCGGTAACGAGCAGTGGCTTGTTACCTTTCTTTTCATAGGCTTTTCTGACATCTTTTAGCTCATTATCCATTGCTAGCATGTCTTCCTTAGAAGATAAACCTAACCCCAAAATGTAAGGGCTAGAAAGCAAATCATCTAAGTTATCATTCACAGCCTCGAGATCCGTATTCGCAAGAAACGTTTTCAAACTCGACTTATAATCAAGCTGTGATTGAACAGGCTGGTTAATCACCAATGCTGTCGATTTACCATCAGCATGAGCCACAGCATCCATTTGATCCCAGTTTAATTGAATGTCATCGAGGTTCGCTTGGTATTGCTGAAGCACACTCGCCAACTCATACTCACTTACGCCATAGTCACGCAAAGAGGCGAGAGTAGAAACAAACTGCTGCTGACTTTGCTCTCGGCTATTAACAGGAAAACCGACGGTAGTAATCGAATACCTTTGGTATTCTAATAAATAGGGTGTTGAAGCAGCCCACTGCACAGGTAACGCAGCGTCAACAAAGTCAGAATTCAACCTTTGTTGGATAAGTTGTTGAGCAATATCATCTAACCAAAGCTGATGTTGTTGCTCATGGCTCTGTGTCACTCTTTCCCCACGGTCAATGACTATCCCGATGCTCGGTGGCTCGACACCAGATCCATACGCCACAAAATCTTGAGTATTGTAATCCACTGACGTGTTCTTCACGGGAACCGGTGTTATGCCTCTTTGCCAATCAGAGAAAGTATCTTCAATCAAAGGGATAACTTCTGCCAGTGTGATATCACCAGAGACAATCACTTCGGTTAACTGAGGTTGATACCAGGTTTGGTAGTAGTTCTTTAATTCTTGAACATTCGCTTTAGAAACGGATTCTTTATTGCCAATAGGATCGTTACTTTGGTAAGTCGTCCCTTCAACCAGATGATCGTAGAACTTAAACGAGAGAGGTTTATCTTCAACTCGCGTGTATCGAAACTCCCCAAGTATCACACCTTTCTCTTTTTCGATTTCAGCTTCGGACAGCAGTAAACCATCGCCAATGTCTCTAAACCAAGCCAGGGCTTTGTCTAGGTTCTTATTGTCGGGCAGATCTAATTTATAGAGGGTTTCTTGGTAAGAGGTGTAAGCATTTAAGTCTGCACCAAAACTGGCACCAGATTGCTCAAATAGCTCGACCACCTCATTTCCTGAAAAGTTCTTGCTGCCATTAAACGCCATATGCTCAACAAAGTGGGCGTACCCTTTCTGTTGTTCGCTCTCTTGCAAAGATCCGGCATGCACGAGTAAGCGTACCGAGACAGGTTGTTCTTGGTCAGGGTAGACATGGTAGGTTAATCCGTTATCTAACTCTCCTTTGACCCAGTATGGATCGGATTTCAATAACGTTTGTTGTTGAGGAGTAGAGCTGCAACCTAGCAATGTGGAGCTCAATACGACGACTAAATAGTATGCTTTCATAACGATCTCTTTGGAGGGCTTTCCTCCAATATATCCGATCGCAATAGCATAATAATTTTATATAAATTCAGTCATTTAAATTTTGAGAGACAATCTGAACATGCATGAAACTGTCAACTTTATAAATTACACAATCTGATAGTCATAGGTTATAGATCGGGTGATTTCACACCCCTTAAAACTGATTTATTAAATTCCCTTAAACAGGTTTCTCACATCCCTTTAAAAAGAGCTTGCGAGGCGCGGCTGATCGGTAACTTCTCGCCGGAGACATAAGCCGACATCTGGCCTGAGAGCCCTTTCTTCACCTTATCAATGGCCGAGACTTTCACCACCACTGAGCGGTGGATCTGCCAAAATTCATCAGGATTGAGCTGCGCTATCAACTCTTTTAGTGACACACGAAGAATAAACTCCTCTAGAGAACTGCCTTGGCCTTTTTTGAATATCGAGACGTACTTGTCTTCTGCTTTGAAATAAGCCACATCATCGACGGCGATTAGGTGAATGTCTTCCCCGACACTGGCTTTGAGCCATGTGAGGTGCTTTTGCTGCGATCGATAGGGAGGTTGTTGTGAAGTCGATTTTGATAACTGTTGAAGCTGAGCCATTAACGCCGTGATATCGGGCTGTTCTGGCGTAATACCTGATTGTGTTTGATTGCTCGACAGACGCGCTTGCACCTTCTGGCATGTCGCCAGTAAGCGCTCTTCATTGATTGGCTTAAGCAGGTAATCCATCGCATTATGTTCAAAGGCTTTAACTGCGTATTCGTCATAAGCCGTAATGAACACAATCAATGGCGGCGAATCTAGCTTGTTCAATTGTTTCGCCAGCGAGATTCCATCCAGCTCAGGCATACGAATATCGAGAAACGCCACGTCGGGCTTAAGCTGCTGAATACTCTGCATCGCCTCCAAACCGTTTTGTGCCTTGCTGACGATCTCCAGCTCCGGCCAAACCTCAGCAAGGCTCTTGTCTAGGTGGTGCCTTAACAGTGCTTCATCGTCTGCGATAATCGCCGTTACGCTCGGCTGTATTGCTGGGTTGTTCATGGTTAGTCCTTTAAATTCACACTGTAAATCGTCTATTTTTCGTCACTGTTCTGTGCTTTCTGGTCTGTAATTCTAAGCGGCTGCGTCAGTCAGTGGTAACAAGATCGTAGAGACTACCCCACCCTCAGCTTGTTCAGTAATCGTTAGGCTCGCCTGATCACCATAAAGGGTTTCGATTCTTTGACGAATATTGCTTAACCCAACACCATGCCCCGTATTCGCAGAAGGTATTTTCAACCCTGCACCACTGTCTGACACTTCAATCTTCAACTGCTCGGCTTGTTGAGTAATACGGATATTCACTTGGCCACCCGCCGCTTTGGGCTCAATGCCGTGCGTGAGTGCATTCTCGACCAAGGGTTGAATCAAGAACGGTGGAATCACCTGAAAATCACTAATCTCGTGTGTTTCAATCGAGAACGTTAAGCGCTCCCCCAAGCGTATCTTTTGGATATTAAGATAAGCGTCTAACAAGTCGACCTCTTGTGCGATGGTCGATTGCTCGTTGCGGCTGTTTTTCAAAGTCACACGCAATAAGTCAGTCAGTTTTTCGAGCATCAACTTGGCTTTCGCGCTGTCACTCTCAATCAACACATTGATGGTCGCAAGTGTGTTGAACAAGAAGTGCGGTTCAATTTGGCTCTGTAGTTGTTTAAGCTGACTGAGCACCACCACCTTTTCTTGATCGGCCTGACGACGCTTGGCCACTTCCAATTCGTTATCGGCACGTAACTGCTGCTCTCGGGTATAGAAATAGTAATAGCAAACCGAACAGAAGATCACACCGAGCAACACCACAGATTTAAGATCCGAGATATTGGCCCCGAAATACCCGTTCAACCAATAGTGCGCGTTCAAGGTACCAAAGGTCATCGCGAACACCATTGAGATTCCCACTTCAAGCGTTCGTGATGTTCTCTTAAACAATTTCACAAAGATGAAAGAAGAACCCACGGCGCTGTAACCAAAGCCAAAACTGATTGCCAGGTTAACCGTTAATCCGCCGCCCCAAATCGTATGGGTTGTAATCGCAATAAGAACACAAAATAACGTGGTGAACGCGAAACTCTTAATCCATGAAAATCGACTGTTTGAAGAAGTGTCCATTAAAATCGTCCTTTGATATTTAAGAGAATCATATGACTATCGGGTAAGCTGGCGTAAGCAGAATCACTTTTGCCGCCTAGAAAGCGTGCAGCAAGTTCCAAATCCAACGATGAATTACCATTATCTAGAGCCTGATAATTGAGCCACTGAGTCGCAATAAAACCGCCATCTT
Organism: Vibrio sp. 10N.222.46.A1; assembly: GCF_041473595.1. Lineage (NCBI taxonomy): Bacteria > Pseudomonadati > Pseudomonadota > Gammaproteobacteria > Vibrionales > Vibrionaceae > Vibrio > Vibrio sp. 10N.222.46.A1. The sequence continues at coordinate 9,750 of NZ_JBFRSN010000319.1, read as the reverse complement.
GTGGAGACAACATGACATCGAATGTTGGCGTGATATCTTCAAGCCAGCCATGTGTCGAATCCAGAGACCAGTGAAACATTATGTTGTGTTGAACCAAATTGGCGTGCTGATAGCCTTGCGCATAAGAACCTGCCAATGAAGATGTCATCGGATTAACCGACAAAGACTCTGCACTTTCTATTGCACTTTGCCACTCAGAGTTGCTCCACGCTCGGCTATCAAACCAGTATTCCAACACCACATTGTGGCCAGTGTCATTTGCCCATGTTAATCCGGCTAACGCTTGATAGGCCTCGCCCTGCTCTTCGAGGTAAACAGGTTTAAGCATTGAATCAGGCTGGCTGTAACCAAGGCTTTGTCGTTGATAGACCGCCGAGCCATGAAATTCCCACGCGAGATTCAATACCGAGACTAAATTCGCCCCAAGCAAGCCGTGACGCACATCGTCATAATAGGCGACCCATTGATACTCGTGATCGCCCACCAGGTTGTAACGACGTACCCCAAAGCCTTGTTGCTGGTTCTTCTTTTCGAATTCATTTATGTCTTGGGAAGTCCATGACGAATCGCTATAAAGCAGTGTCCACTCGCCCGTCATATCGAACAGTGACGCCGAAGCCACTCCCGCGCCTTCTTCTGCGACAATGCCCACCGGGTTTTGTCGATAAGGCTTGATGATGTCTAACGGTCGATAGCCATAACCCACGCCCCAATCAAGGCGAACCTTACCGAGTGTGACATCTAGGTAATGGTCACCGAACGCCGAATTCGACAGTTCAACCCCACCTTGCCAGAACAACTCACGCACAATGAATTCCGACTCAAAGCTCGCGTCATGTTGTTGAGGGTTATTGCTTAGAATATCGTTGGCTTTCACTGCGAACAGACCAAGCCAATTGTTATATCCAACCTCTAGATCCAACAAGCCATTGAATGACTGACGATTATCAGATGGTAAAGGGCTGAATGGCGACTCTCTCGATTCGATGGCTTCTGCACTGAGTTGCCAGTCCCACGCCAAGCTCAGATCGTCCGCTTGAATCGTGTTACTCACACAAAACAAGGCAAGCAAAGTAGCGATTGAAGACTTGATGTGGAATCGGCGATTGGAAGCTTTCATGACGTCCACCTACAGCCCAGACACGCTGTTACGCGATAGGTAGGCAGGGTTGTAATATTTATCTGCCAAGCTTTGTTCAATCACTTCGCGATACTCAATCACGGTTTTCTTACTCGGCTGAATCTTATCGAGCAAGGTCATCGACACCACTGTGGGTAATCCATCACGCACGCCTTCAGTAAACCAAGCTTGTTTCGCCAGTTTTCCAGAACGCAGATACAGATCCGCTTTAACTGGAAACGCTCGGTCTGTCGTTAACCACAGATCAATCGACTGATAACTCGCACCCTTGGTTTTCGCCGCGAGCTTTAGGTGATGGGTATCGAGTGTCTCGCCAGTCGGCATCTCAACCTGTTGCTCGGCAACCCACTCGCCTTGGTAATCTTCACTCCAAGTCAGCGTCGAGATGTCCCCAACCGAGGCTTCGCCCAACAATTTTTGCATCGGTGTGATACGAATTGGGCGACGAGATTTCGGCATCAACAACCAATAGTTATCTTCAATCATCAGCATCTTCTGCCCAGCCTCGACCGCCGACTTGAACACGACCAACGACTCTCGATTTGGTCTTGTATAGACGTTGTATTCACGGGTTTTGTCCAGTTGCTCGTCTTGATATAACGCCACCAAAGACACTACCTTAGACGCTTGTGCGCTGTTCAAACGATAGCTGTCTGCCTTGGCAATCATCTCAGTGACTTGTTGTGAATCGACAGCCCAGCTTGGTGTCGATACTAGAACCAATGCAGAACCTAAAACAGTGAGTAAACGAGTAAACTTATACATAAACCAGCGCCTCCGTGATTGGCTTATTCACGCCTTTGCGAGCAGAGAAATAAGCAGCCAGCAAACATATCGTCAGCACACCTAAAGTGGCGTAACCAACTAATTCCAGTGAGAAGTAAATGTTGAGTGGGTAACCTTCGGTTCTGCCTGGAGGTGGCGGCATCTGTATATCAACTACCAGCAATAACAGCGACACTAAACCACTCACTAACGCACCGATCGCACTGCCAATCACCGCCAGTAATCCCGCCTCTTTTAAGAAACCAGCCACGATTTCAGATGGGTAACTACCAAGAGCCGACAAGGTGCCAATTTCACGAGTGCGCTCGGTCACCGACATGGTCATGGTGTTAAACAACGACACAAACACCACCAATGCCATAACAGCACCCATGATGCCGAAGATCCGGTCGTAAAGATTTTTGACCTTGGTGTAGAAAAACGCGCGATCTTGCCACGGGGTGATCTCGATCTCTGTGCCTTGATCGTTTTGGCTCGCGCTATTTCGATCTAAAGTCGCTTGAATGCGTTGTTGAACGGTCGAGGTCTTGCTGGTTTCAAATAGGAACACCGACAAGGTGCTGACTTTGTCTGAGGCTAAAAGCTCTTGTGCGGTGGTGATGTGTACATACAGCTGACGCTTGTCCAGCTCAGGAACCCCAGTCGAGTAGATGCCCTGCACCTTAAAATCAAAAGCATTCAAAGCGCCGTCACTGGTGGTGGCGAGTAATGTTACCCAATCGCCAACCGCAACTTTGAGGTTACGAGCAAGGTCTGTTCCCAGCATGACTTGTGGCTCTTGGCTGTCGTATCTTGGTGACTTCACATCCGATAGGGTTTGTCCGCTGCGCACATCTAAGAAAGGACCTTTCATGTCGAACTCACGCTCATTGACGCCAGTTCCCATAAAGATGGTCGACTTACTGCCGTTAGACACCAAGCCGCTAAAATAGACTCTAGGCTGCACACCACGCACGTCGCTGTCACCAATGATGCTCTTGGTTAGCGCTTGAACATTATCGAGACCATTGCTCAGCGGCATGTCCTCATCTTGTTCAAAGTATCCCGGCGTGCTCAAGGTGAGATGACCAGTATCGCGCGCGGTCGATTCTCTCAAAGATTCATAAGTGTAAAGCCCATAACCACCAGCACTGGTCAGCGCAAATACGGCAATGGCAATAATCAATACCGATAGCAAACTACGACGACCATTTCTTAATAAATTAAGCCACGCCAAACGCACCGAAGTTGGAAGTAAAAACGTGCTCATTCTTTGTGTTAACTTGCCCATGAGATCGCCTCCGTAGTTACAGCTTGTGGAGCCAGTTGTCCGTCGATAAGTTCAATTACTCGATCGCAGCGCTGCGCCATTCTTGGGTCGTGCGTTGCGACAATAAAGGTGGTGCCCATTTCGTGGCCGAGCTCTTTCATAATATCGATCACTAGGTTGGCGGTGTGGCTGTCTAGGCTGGCGGTCGGCTCATCGGCAATCACTAAGCTTGGGTTGTGGATCAGTGCTCTGGCTATTGCGACACGTTGCTGCTGACCACCAGAAAGATTGTCTGGGCGGTGATGAACGTAATCCCCTAGCCCAACACGCTCTAACATGTCTTGCGCTCTGCTCTGCTGTTCTTGCTTAGAGCATTGGTTCAGCATCAATGGATAAGCGACGTTCTCAAGCGCCGTCATCACAGGAACCAGATTGAAACGCTGAAACACAAACCCCAACGACTGACGACGAAAACGTGCAGCGGCGATTTGCTCTGTCGGATAAGGTTTGCCGTCAATATTGATCTGCCCTCGGTAGTCCATGTCCAACAAACCCAAAATATTCAAAAGTGTGCTTTTCCCTGAACCCGACGGGCCACATAACGCCACCATTTCACCGCGTTGGATATGTCCATCGACCCCGTTTAATGCATCAACACGTTGACCGCCCGTGACATACGCTTTGCCGATATTTTTAAATTCAATCATTCCCTTGTCCTCTGATTACCCATCATTCTTAAGCGTTCGCTGTTGTTAATAAGCTTAAGTAAACCGCTATTTAGCATTCGCAGCTGTTACTTGGCTTTCGCTATTAGGGCCTTCGCTGTCATGGTCTCGATGTTTCCGGCATCGGTACTTTCCATTTTTTCAAGCCACACCTGTGCTTGCTCGAAGTCTTCAGCACGAATCGATGCGGTAATGGCGTAACGGTAAATCCACGAGGTCGCAGCGAAATGTTGTTGTTGGAAATCATCTTCCGCGAGTAACGAGAGGAACAAGTCATAACCACGATCGAAATGGTTAAACATGTCTGGCAGAGAAGTGTAAGTCACAGCAGCCATGGCGCGAGTTAGGTAAGAATCTGGCAGCCCTTGAACACGAGGTTGTTCATGAATCGGTTGGTCTTCGTCTTTAAGCAGCACCAGTGATTTATCAATGGTCGACAAACCCTTTTCCACATACTTCATCTTGTTCCAAGGTAAGAACGCATCACGCCCCATCAGGGTTTCTGTGCTTCCGAGGTAAACCAAGGTCAGTGGTGTCGCACCGTCTTGTTGCAGCGTGTCGTTCAGACGTTCGTAAGCCACCTCAACCAGATCTTCATTGCCTTGAGCGGCTTGATTGTAGATATCAAGAACGTCTGAACTTGGGTTAGCCTGCGCCAAAGTGGGTGCGAATGAAACAAGTGCAACCAGTAATGAACGCTTAAGCACAGAAGTGGTAGAACCTGAATTAAATGAGTGTGAAGTAGTCATGATTTCTAATCCCTTTCAAATGTTGACGTTGAAAGGTTAACTAGAATTTGTCGTGCAGTTTTATCAATGCGACGAATGGTAATTACCAGGAGTGAATGGTTGAGCGAGGGTGTGAATGGTGGGAACGATAAACAAGAAGCAAGAACTTGTGTCCACCTGTAAACATGCCCAACTGAATAAACAAGGGCTAACGGTCTCTTTCTTAACCAAATATCGTAAGGCGATCGTATCTATGTAGACGCTGAAGCAGGCAAAAGAGAGGCGTGTTATGCGCCTCCTTAAGTTACAACAAACTAACCTGAGTAAGCATGCGGTCCTGAGTATTTCCACAAAGGTTTCCAGTAAGACTCAAGCAAATCGTTAACAGGTTCACCTTCAATAAGGTAATTGACCTCGGCCAAATTACCAGGATAAAGGTTATCCGAACCGACGATACAAACCTCATCATCGACAATCATTACTTTTGAATGATTACCGGGAGCTGAATCAACAGCCCCATAAAAGAACCCACTCGCACTCACTGTCGTCCAAAATGGATGCCCAATCACTCCTTGCTCCGGTGGTCTCTCTGACAATGGCTGAGCCTTGAGTGTTGCTGTTTTTCCCTGCTCTGGAAGATTTGGCCATTTGTACGTATCGCCTTCAGTCGTCTTATCTTCCGGTACTTTATCGGTAAAAAAGAACGGCGCGATAAAGAGACGAGATAAAGCGTCCTGACGCTTACCATCACTGTCATCAAGGCGTTGATCGGTATCTGCATCGTGAGTCATGTAATACTCCATCAAACCAAATGTCCGTACCGCTCCCGATCCAAATGAGTATTGATCGCCTTCAGCCCCTGCGCCTGCATCTAGGGGCGATACAACGATCTGAACAGTTAGCCCTTCATTTTTCAGCAATGCTTCGATAATCCAATGACATACAACGTGATCTTTCCAGTTCTTTTTCCAAGCACTGATCACATCCTGCTGCGACATACGGATAACATTTTTCGCATTTAAAATTAGGCTCTTTTTCATGATTTCCGAGCCTATCTTAAAATCGGTATCTCGGTTAGGCCCTGTCCAATACTTACCGACCGTGAGTATACGGTCGGACTTTTTGTAGTCCTCTAGCTTATCGTATGAATGGTACACCTGACGCTCTTCAAAAACGTTAGCATCTAAGTCTGAGACTGAGCGCAAATCAAACTTTTCGATTTGATTAATTGAAGGCAACGGAGGTAAAGCTGGAGGTTGAGGATCGACTCCAGGTTGAATACCGGTTTCATGGACCTCTAGAATACTATTCTGTTTTTCCTGTATGTAATCCTGAACATAACTAATCATAAGAGGATCATGTGGATAGTTGGGTTCGCTATCCCTGTTGTACCAAGTGAGGTCATCAGTATCTAATGATTCCTTAGTAAGCAGAAATGTATCCGCCGTCCATAGTTCGTTAAGGAACAGTTGAGAACCTAAACTGGCCGCACCGTGAACGACAACAGAAACATCATGGACAGGAGGATAGCTTCGGAAAAGATCCATATTCAGGTTATGGCCACCAACCAAAGACTCAACACCATCACAGGCTATAATTTTGGTGTGATTCCAAGTCATTTTTGTATCAGAATCAGAAATTAATGACTCCGGAAGAAATTTCTTCTGTGCTGACATCCAAGAACCAGTCGCTCTTTGGTAGAACCTACCCACAACGAATTCAGGCATGATCTCCCAATATGCTGAGCGTGCTCTGATTAAGCGAACCAGAGCAGCTTTAAAGTCGATAAGATTATCTGGCTCATTGATAGGGTAAAGTGGCGTCTGACCAAATATGAACCGGAACTGTGGTGATTCGTTTCGGCCCATAGGCTTCGTAAGTGCGGTATCTATTGCTCCCAGAATCGCTCTCGCCCAATCAGGATCTGGGCTGTTTAACGACGAGATATCACACCGATAACGAGTCTTCTGTACTACCTCAACAATTGCCCGCTCAAATTCTCCCTGACGTTCAATAGCACGAGGCATTATCTCTGGACCAAACGACATCCCCCATATACTGGGAGTATCAAGTAACCTGACATAGTTCATATCACTGTCATGGTAGAAAAGGTCGTTTTTTAATAGTTCTTCTTTGATTAACTCTATTTTACTCATCTTCACCTTAACCTGCTGTTTATAAACAGCTTGTCAATTTACAAGCGGATTTCGATTTAACTCTGCTATCGATTAATTTGGGGATCATAAAAACTTCCAGTCAACCCACCCTTTGTTGCTTCGCTCTGTAGTTACCGGATAAGCGAGTTTATATGGGGGATCGCCAACTACATCGTCCATATAATAAGTATCGTTTGGGTTACGCCCCCAAATTGATGAGATTCTTCGAACATACGGCCTTCCGGGAAGGGAGTTACTATTACGAGTTTCTCCTCCCCCCATAATGTCGAACTCACGATGGAAGGTATGAATTTCTTTTCTTAGCTCTGTAACACTTTTTTCAACAGCGCAAGGAACAGCAAAATCGGTTCCCCATTGGGTCAGGTAACCTCTAGCCATTTTGTAGATTAGCTCAGGGATAGGAGCAACCGTTGCGCTTACCTTATCAGCAGAATAATAACCATCACTGGTAGTATTCCCGGCTACTGTGCCGTGTCTGCCACGGCAGGCATAGAGCTCATAACCAACAGGTTGAGGTCTGTTACTATCTGGAGCAAGAGGATCAGCTTGTTGTACATCGTTTGCCATGCTTGCCCAGCCTGGATACCTTTTTATCCAGTCCCACCATGACTGACTGTGGATAGTGATATCGTTATTTTCGTTTCTCATCCTTCCATTTGGCCGAGGAACTAGAGCTTGGAAGGCATGATCTTGTACGTTTAGATTGTATGATTGATCCCAAGAATAAACGCCTACGTAGTTAACGACATTTGGAGGTAGTTGAGTAAGAAGACTCCACCATGTGCCAGGCCCAGGAACCGGATCTATTGCGAAGATATTAACAGGCGTATTACGTGTTTTTTCGTCACCATATGCATATAAGAACCATGCAGCCATGATAGCTTCACAGGCTCCCCGACTATGCCCTATTAGGTTAAACACATCACCTTCACTTGCCGCAGCCAAGTTTGCTCCGTGCAGTGCTAACGCGGGCATAGTCCAACCCGCAAGGGACTCCTTATACTTGGTATACTGGTTTCCGCTAATATAGCTAGAAATATCAGACAGCAGTTCATCTGGCGCGTTAAGTGGACCGTTGACCATCAGTGGTTCACTGGTATCTCTGGTATGAGCCCAGTCATTCTCACCTGCCCCCCTGACCGTCATTCCAACACCTTTCAGCTCATTGATGATTCTAACGGGAATATAACCTGTTGAAGGAAGGTAGATATTTTTATCACTTTCCTCACGGGATACTTCCCCTTCATCACGAGTGCAAGCAGTGCCAGAGAAAGATACTGTCATTACACCTGTTTTCTCAGCGAATGAGAATCTCGGAAGAGCCGGAACAGAGGTGCTTATAAGTAAACCTGAACCACCTATCAAGCCTGATTTAAGGAAATCTCGCCTTCTTATATTCATATGCCTTACTCCCAAAAGTACTCAAAAATATTTTACTGTTTTGGAGCAAGTCCGAGCCTTGCTCTAGTCGAGACATTAACAGCAAGGGGATTATCTAAATGTAAGCAAATGTAATCAAGCGCAATGCACACGATTGCGCACGAAAAATTAATCTATGAAGAGAGTTACTGAGTTAAGTCAAAACGATTTATTCGGCCAATTTAAGCCAAGTAGTACATTCAGATACACATATACCAGACAAAAAAATAGCCGCTCAATGGCGGCTATCTTGTCGTGGTCTAAATTACTACATCTAAACCAAGGGTGCTTAATTTCTAAAGAAAAAGCACACTAGCATCGACTGGTTATTTATCTAGCTTAAAATAGCTTAGTTCTGAGTTGAGTTCTTTCGTCACTTCAACAACGCTTTGGTTTGCTTGAGCTGATTGATCAATGCCTTCAATATTTTGTTGAACCAGTACGTTCATATTTTCAAGCTGTGTCGATATATCTGTCGTAACGGCACTTTGCTCTTCTGATGCCGTAGCAACAATGGCATTCACTTCTGAAATACTTAAAACCTTTTCTGATATCGAATGAAAAGATTGAGCAAGCTCATCGGTCGTAGACTTTGTTAAGCGCATCAGTTCAACGTTTTTCACCATAGATTCATCCGCTTGCTTAGATTGGTCTTGTAACTGCGCAATGATTTCTTGAATATCGATAGTCGACTGCTGAGTTTTCCCAGCCAAAGCTCTTACTTCATCAGCAACAACAGCAAACCCTCTTCCTTGTTCACCGGCTCTAGCCGCTTCAATCGCGGCATTAAGCGCTAACAAGTTAGTTTGCTCAGAGATGTTCTTAATTACCTCAACAACACTGCTGATACGCTCTGAGTGCTCTCTAAGTAAATTCACGACCGTTTGAGTTTCTGATATTGATTCAGAAATTTCTTCTGTCGTGTCAGTTGAGTTTTTCAATGTTCCATGGCTTAGCTGAATAATGTCATTCGCTTCCATTGCTGACTGCTCAGCTCTTTGTGCGTTGTCAGCAACGTCTCTCGCTGTTGAAGATAACTCAGTCGCGGCCGTCGCGATTTGCTCTACCGATGATAGTTCATTCAAAGAGTTACTCTGGGATCGCTCTATCAGAGCTAAAGACTCTTCTTGCTTTTGGTTAATTGAATTCATGCTTACACCTGCCTGTGACAGGATATCATTCAATTTTGCAGACAGTTGAGACAAAGAATCTGAAATAGTGTCGAGCTCATTTCCACCCTCTTTCAATTTAACGTCCGATAAACGTCCATTCTCAAGGGCTTTAATCCAATTTACGATCAATGGTAAATTTCTCAATTCTCTTTTCACTAGGAAATAAGATGAACCAGAAGCAACGATAGAAGAGAAAAGAACCAACCACCATGAGAAAGAAGAGTTGGACTCTAAAACTGAATCAGAATGGGCTAATTCTTCCTTAGCGACGTCCAATTGCAATGAGATCAATTCACCAAGAACACCTCCCATATCATCGACAAGGAGATAAAGCTGAGTGATCATCTCAGAAT
>NZ_JBFRSN010000318.1:0-4364 GCF_041473595.1 Vibrio sp. 10N.222.46.A1 | reverse complement strand
CGTTTTTTGTATTGGAAAGTACGGCCAATACAAAAAACGTTTTAATTTATGTTCTACAAAATGGAAGGAATTATGTTCGAAATTAAGTCGTTAAATTGACTTTATAATCCAACAGGATGGGTTTATTGGAATGGGTGGGATTAATGGGAATGCTTGAGAAGATTGATCAACAATGGCTAAAAAGTTTTCACTGTGTCTATGAGAATAATAGCTTTTCTCAGCTGCTTTTTTAGTTGTGCCATACGAATTATTAAAGATGATAGAAAAATGCCTGCCAAATTGGCAGGCATTTATTGATGCTAATTTGCTTTGGGTGCTTTGGGTGCTTTGGGTGCTTTGGAAGCTTCGTGTTGCTCAACCATGAACGCAACGGCTTCATCGTTTAGACAAGATTTACTGACGTATTGGCGCTGTTTTCCAATATGAAGGATAAAACCTAAATCGGTTTGTTCAAGTTGGTCGATGTCACGCCAAGCGATAGTATTGGTGGCTTTACGGTTTTTATAACTCACACCATCAGTATCCCCTGAAAAGACCACTTTGCTGCCAGCACCTGAGCTGATTTTTTGTCGCCATAACCACCAGGTTCTCTTGCAATATACACTGAACGCTTCAATCACACTCAAAACGATAAAAAACCAGCCTACGTAGCCACTAGGTAACAGTTCAAACTCCAATAGAACCCAACCAAAAATAAGAAACAAAAATGCCTTTAAATAGGCTTTTGGAAACTGAGTCGGAAGGCTAGTTTGGTCATAACACTCTGCGAAAAACGTTTTGTCGAGGGTGTATTCTGTGGTGAAACCGGGATCTTTAGGCATGTGTGGCTACTTTGTAGTTCTTTGTTGAGGCGCATTATATCGCTTCACGCTGGTTTGTCTTAGCGGTTTCAATCCTCTTTTGTAAATCAATAATACTGAATGCGTTTACTCGCATGATAGCTAAATTGTTACGCTGTAGCTAAGTGGTCGCCCCGCGACAAGCTGTCATGTCTCATAGCTATTTTAAGTAACCTTGTTGCTCCAGCCATTGTATTGCGCTTTAGATACCGACTTCATGCGACACCAACTTGGCGACCCCAGTCTTCCTATACTCACGGCTTTTCTTTTTTCGTTGTTGTAATTTTAACCCAAAGTAACAGCTGTTCTATACGTTTCTATATTAAATGAATGATGTTAGACCGCTTACTTTCTATCAGATGAAATGTTGTTCTTATAACAAATTACCCCGCAAGTGCGAGGTATTTAGAGGCTAGCGTATAATCAAATAGGGCTAGCCAATTAGTTTTCTGTTAATGGGTTTTCTTAGAAAAACTTCTTAATCGCTTTTTCAGCACAAGCGACATCTAAGTGGCCACCTGGAGCGCCACCCACACCAATCGCGCCTATCATGGCATTGTTCAGTTGTACCGGAACACCACCCGCCAGGAACAACAAGTTGTCGTCCATATTCTGCAAGGGTTGCATGATAGGTTTGTCGGCGATGAGTTTCATCAGGTTACCTGACGGCTGCTTCATGCTTGCCACTGTGAACGCTTTTTTGCGTGAGCTATCAAGAGTGTGGATGCCTGCGCCGTCAGAACGTAGTTGAGCAATCACATTGCCCGACAAGTCGACAACAGTCGCAGAAACCTTGTAGCCATCGGCTTCACATTGATTAACGGCTTCATGGGCAAGCTTGAAGGCCGCTTCTGATGATATTTGAGTGAAAGAGACCGTTTGTGTTTCTGCTGCCATTGCATTGTGAGAAAGGCTAAGGAAACCAAGGGTTGCTGCTAGTACTGTTAGGTTTGTCGTTTTCATGTTTACTCCGTTAAAGCATCTGTTTTCAAAAAGAATCTGTTTTCAAAAAATATTCGTTTTTCAAATTCCGAATTCTATTTTTTGTTTGTTTAGAAAGGGTGTTTTTAATCAACTGGTTCATACTAACGAATGCATGATTACGACTGGCTTTCTTGAACATTACAAAGTTGCAATGTTGGTTATATTCGAGAAAGGATATTGATAGAGTGTATTAAGACCACGGCAAATAAATAAACGGACGTTAATGAAAATACTATTGATTGAAGATGACATTCATATCGCGAGATTTTTGGTGAATGGTTTTCAGCAAGAAGGGATAACGGTGACACACGCAACAGATGGTGTTGATGGATTACACGAGGCCGTAACCGAAGAGTATGACGTGATCATTCTCGATATCATGTTGCCAAAGAAAGATGGGTTTGAAGTGTTGGCTGAACTCAGAGGGCAAGGCTACGCGACGCCCGTCATCATATTAAGTGCCAAACACTCAGTGGAAGAACGAGTGCAAGGGCTACAGTCAGGTGCTGATGATTATTTGGTAAAACCTTTTGCATTTCCTGAGTTATTGGCTCGTTGCCAAACCTTGGTGCGTCGAGGTAAGCAACCGACAACTCAGCCATTAGAATTGCATTACGGCCCGCTTAGCTTAGACCTACTTAAACACACGCTGCAAAGAGATCAACAAACGATCACCATTAATCAGCGCGAGTTTATGTTGATGAAATTACTGCTCGAAAACCGAGAGGCTGTGATGTCGAAAACGGCGATTCTTGAGCATGTTTGGGGGCATCAGTTTGATCCGCAAACCAACGTGGTCGATGTTTTGGTTTGTAGGCTTCGCAGCAAAGTTGATAAGGGTTTTTCTAAGCCGTTAATTCACACACTTCGAGGTGTTGGCTATGTCCTCAAGTCGTAGTATTGAACAGGCGCTTGCTAAAACGCAGAGACATTTGTTGGTTCGCTTTATGTCGACTTTACTGCTCTGCTTGCTGCTGGTGGAACTGATTGTTGGGGCGATCTTCTTTTTCGACCTTTACCAAACGGAAAAGAAGATCCTTACGTCTATGTCGACCGAGTATCAGCGTATTTTGACTTACGATTCGAGTGAGCGATTGATTCATGTTTTAGAGGCGAATCCTCATCGGCTACTCGAAAACAACATTGCGGCGTATAAGCTTGAGAAGGGCGCTTCATCTGATGGCGTGTTTATCGCTGGTGTTCAACATTTATCAACAGCACAGCCTTTTTCTAACTACCAAATTGATGACAATCGTTCATGGCTAGAGAGCTTCATCTTTAGTCCCTATATGTCGTTACCTATTGAAGGGGAGCAGTATGATTTCTGGTTGGTTTTGGATAACCGAGCAAGAGACTTTATCGCCTACAATCAATGGCTAATGACCTTATATGCGTTGCTTGCTCTCGTGGCTGTGACCGCAGTATTCACTCGTAACATCATCCAGAGTGCGATGTCTCCGTTAGTGACCTTTGGCGACCTGCTCGATAAGCTGAAAAAAGGGCAGTTAGAATTTCCTAGCACTAAAAATGAAGCCGAATCTGATTTAGCGCAAGGGCTCAACGTGATCAGCTCTAGTGTCCATACTGCGGTTGCCAAGTTACAGCACGTGACGACAACCTTGAATACGACCGTCGATGCGATCGCTCATGATATTCGAACTCCTTTGTCGCGTATTACGTTAGCCTCCCAAACGGCATTGCTCAATAACGCCGACCAACAAGCGATGAAAGACGCATTGGCAGATTGTTCTGAACACGCCATGCAGGCAAGCAATATGTTAACCGCCTTGATGAAGTTGAACGACGAGCTGACCGGAAAGCGCATACCACAGAAAGTGCCGACTCAGGTCTCTGACGTGATTAGCAATGTGGTGAGCTGGTATGAAGATGTTGCAGAGGACAAACGAATCGAGCTGGTGGTTGAGAGCGCTGATGGTCTTGCGATTCAGTCAGACCCTGATAAGTTGACTCAGGTGTTGGTTAATCTTGTTGATAACGCGATTAAGTACACCGAGCCCGAAGGAAGAGTGACGGTCAAAGCGGAGCAAAGCACCGAAGGTAAGGTCGAGATAAGTATCCAGGACACCGGTGTGGGCATTGAACAGAAATATCAGGACTTGATTTTTGACCGACTTTACCGAGTCGACAGCAGCCGCAGCAATATCGAGGGGTATGGTCTTGGATTATCTTTAGCGCTTGCCATGGTCGAGAATCTAGAAGGAACGCTAGTCGTTGAATCTGAATTGGGTGTGGGAAGTACTTTTACTCTTTCGTTGTAACAACGATTTATATCGTCACTTCGTCTTTGAAATTTCAACTCTTACGCACAAAGAATGCCCCGCACTAGTGGGGCATTCTTGTTTTGGGGAAGGGAGGTTCTCCATGAACAGGTTCGGGAGGTAGAGTAACCTGCGCCAACCCTATTGGCTGCTTGTAGCTTGTAGCTTTTGACCTTAGCTATCGATCCAGTAAATCTTATTTTTCACATGATAGTTGTTGGCATATGCCAATAACTGGGCGTATGCTGAACTTCTGATCATC
>NZ_JBFRSN010000317.1:0-2767 GCF_041473595.1 Vibrio sp. 10N.222.46.A1 | reverse complement strand
AATATACGTTTGGCTACACGCGTTTTTTTAACGGTGCTTTCACCTTCTTGCGTCGTTTTAATTGCCGCAAGTAATGAATCAAGTTCAGGATCCCAAAGAACATAACTAGCACCTAATGCATGCACTTGGTTACGCAGCTTTATCGAATCAACATCACAGAGAACAAGCAAAGATATATTCACATCCAAACGAACCGAAATCTCGGAAACTTGCTCTATAACGTTGGAGGCACTACGAAGATCCAACACAACGTGGTTAAGCTTAATGTTTGACTGATTCCAAACGCCATCTAAATCAATATCGGTGACTTCAAGTGGTTTAGGGAAACCTTCAATAGCGTACAAATCATTAATAGATTCAGTTAGGGTATTATCATCAGACACAATGAGATCGGTAGCCTCAACCGTCGACTTCACTTTCGACGACGAATTACGAAACAAGATATCCAAGTCCATTACTATTTCGCCTTCTTAATTGGGTTAACCAAGCTGATGTTTCGGTTATGTTCAACACTACAACCAAATTGATAATCTTCCCTTTTCGAGAACACCATCACTCCACATTCGCTGCTTTTAATTCGGACATATCGACCTATGATTAAGATGTTTTTTTCTTGGTCATGATCGGCAAGTTCGATTTTATATCTGTCTTTTGCGATAGATTCCGACTTAAATCGATCTCGTAATTTGGCAACAAACTCACTCGCATCCGGTTTATATTTAACGTAGAACGTCGCCTTAGGTTCTCTCGCATTGAGCTCACGAATAAAGGCCACCGAGCGAGAGATTGAATCTTCACTACTCGCCATATCAAATTCAAAGCGCTCCTCCAGTTGCTCAATCACACTAGAGTTTGGGGTATCAACATGAGAACAAGCAGAAGCAATAAGAGCGATTAAAGTAATAACGATCCATCTCATTAGTTGAATCCTCCTTGGTTTATCGTGTTTTCAAGCTCTGGTTCGTCAAGTTCCGAAAGATCAATTCTAAGGAGTCTTTCGAGATCACTTGTGCGTCTAAAGCTTGGCAATTTGACCTGCTCTTGCTCAACCGGATCAACCAAGTTTACAGTCGCAACAATGATCAATTCAGTCTTGGAACGGTTGGTGGAAGAGTGGCTAAACAACGCACCTAGAATTGGAATATCTCCCAAGATTGGAATCTTGGTTAACGATTCACGCTCTTCCGATGTCAATAGCCCCGCCAAAACAAAACTTTGCCCATCTTTCAAGTGAACCGTTGTTTGAGCTCGTCGAGTTCGTAAAGAAGGCACAGAAATTAAGCCTGTCGTGGTTTTGTTTGATTCATCAATCGAGCTAACCTCTGGGATCAAGGTTAGGCGAATATTCTCTGTGTCAGTTACCTTTGCAACCATGGCCAACTTAACGCCGTATTCTTTATAAGAAATGGTAATCCCGTCTTCATCTCTGATAGCAATTGGTATCTCGCCACCGGCTAGGAAACTAGCCTGCTCACCTGAAATAACAGAAAGGTTGGGCTCGGCCAATACACGCCCGATTTTGTCATCACCACTAGCGGAAATAACTGAAACGATATCTTGAGCCGTAAAATCAAGTAGCTTATTTACAAAAGTACCCGGATCACCACTATCGCTATAAGTAACACCTAATTCTGTCAAAAATGAGCTAGATACTTCCGCGACCGTTAGCTTGACATTGATCTGCTCAGTAGTGAGTACTTTCAAGTTATTAATGACTTGATCGTAGTTGTACTTTGCCGTGTACTCTAGCTCGTCTAAGGCTTCACCGTCCGCATCCTTTAGTTCATAAGCTGCGCGGCGACGATCTTTCTTCAACATTTCACCAACAAGTCGATTGATTTTTTGTTTAATCTCTTCACTACCGACAATGCCATCTAATACAACTTGGTCACCTACATTGGAAACCACAACGTTTTCATCAGGGAATCTAGCAATGAGTGTTTGCTTCAATAGTCTTAAACTTTGGTTGACTACCAATTCTGCGTTATAAATTTCGTTTCCACCGCGATCATAAACAATCACAGAGGTCGTTCCTTGGCCAACGCCATAAACTACAACCTTATTTTCATCGATAATTTTGTAGTCTGCTATTTCTTGATTCGCGACAAACACCGTCGATATCTGTCTCTTCAAATTAATGGTTTTCGCAGCGCCTTGATCCAAGTTCATTAATTCTGATGCGAGCAATGGACATGAAAGAATCCCGCACAATAGCAAGGCTATATTTTTCTTCTTTAAAGTCATGTTATTCCTTACCACGTAATTCTCTGACACCAAACTGAGTTTCTAAAAGGTCACTACTGCGGATAGATAAATAGCGATTTTCTATTTCAGATGGAATAATATTCACATCACCAATTTTTTGAGCCATTTCTAGCTTCAAAACACTCCGCATATTCAATGCAATGACTAAACTGTATTTTTTATCCTCTGCATCTTCGGAGTCACTATCTTCACTGCCTTTTATTACCTGCAAAACACGCGCCCCACTGATAATTACTCGGCTAACGAGATCGCCAATATCACCATACCCATTCTCAACCAGGTTTGATTTTGAAGACGTTGTTGAAACAAAACTCACTTTATCGCCAGGAGTAAGAGTTGCCGTTTGTACGACTCCAATACCTGTTACTTCATAAAAATAAGGTAATTCACCATCATTTAGTGACAAGTACATATAATCTCGGTCTCCCGGATTGGAGATCATATCTTGTGTTAAATAAGTACCTTTACTGATGTCATCTTTAAAAAGAGCACCAGGTTTAAC